>DASUDJ010000001.1:0-3337 GCA_036275635.1 Limnobacter sp.
TGCTGCCCAATTTCCTGCTCAACCTGCTGAACCTGCTCAGCCGACTGAACACGCACGGTGATCAGCACTTTCGAGACTTCATCCCGCACCCGGTTCAACAGGGCACCAAACAATTCAAACGCTTCCCGCTTGTATTCCTGCTTCGGGTTTTTCTGGGCATAACCGCGAAGGTGAATGCCCTGGCGCAGGTAATCCAGCGCAGCGAGGTGTTCTCTCCAGTGGGTGTCAATGCTCTGCAGCAGCAGGGTTTTCTCGAAGCGGGAGAAGGAGTCCTGCCCCACCAATTGAACCTTGCCTTCATAGGTTTCATCAGCCATCTGCAGGATGCGCTTCAGGAAATCCTCATCCGAACTTTTTGCATCCGCTTCCAGCCACTTGCGAAGTGGGGCCTCCAGTTGGTATCCATCCCGCAGGGCTGTTTCAAGGCCCTCCAGGTCCCACTGCTCCTCAACGGATTCTTCGGGAATGTACTCCCGGAACAGGGACTCGATTGCACCATGGCGCAGGTTGGCAATCGTGTCACGGATTTCATCCGACTCCAGGATTTCATTGCGCTGCGCATAGATGATCTTGCGCTGCTCGTTGGCCACATCATCATACTCGAGCAGTTGCTTGCGGATGTCGAAGTTGCGTCCTTCCACCTTGCGCTGGGCTGATTCAATGGAACGGGACACGATACCCGCCTCAATCGCCTCGCCTTCTGGCAGCTTCAGGCGCTCCATGATGGCACGCACCCGGTCTCCAGCAAAGATCCGCAGCAGCTGGTCTTCCATGGACAGGTAGAAGCGGGAAGAACCGGCATCACCCTGTCGGCCTGCACGGCCCCGCAACTGGTTGTCAATTCGGCGGCTTTCATGACGCTCGCAGCCCACGATGTGCAAACCACCTGCGGCCAGCACAGCCTGGTTGCGCTCTTTCCATTCAGCACGGGCTTTGTCAATCAGCGCAGGTTTGGAAGCCTCATCGATTTCCGGATTGTTCTCGATTGCAGCCAGTTCACGCTCCAGGTTTCCACCCAGCACGATGTCGGTACCTCGACCTGCCATGTTGGTCGCAATCGTGATGGCTTTCGGGCGGCCCGCCTGGGCAACGATTTCCGCCTCGCGCTCATGCTGCTTGGCATTCAACACATTGTGCGGCAGCTTTTCCTTCTCCAGGAAGCTGGCGATCAGCTCGGAATTCTCGATTGACGTGGTACCCACCAGCACCGGTTGGCCACGCTGGTAACAGTCCTTGATGTCCTCAAGAATCGCATTGTATTTTTCACGGGCGCTTTTGTAGATCTTGTCCTGGGCATCCTTGCGCTGCACGGGGCGATGCGTGGGGATGATGACCGTTTCCAGGCCATAGATGGACTGAAATTCAAAGGCTTCCGTGTCGGCTGTACCGGTCATGCCAGACAGCTTCTTGTACATGCGGAAATAGTTCTGGAAGGTAATCGAGGCCAGGGTCTGGTTTTCAGCCTGGATTTTCACGCCTTCCTTGGCCTCGACTGCCTGGTGCAGACCATCCGACCAGCGGCGACCGGGCATCAGGCGACCAGTGAACTCATCCACGATGATGACTTCGCCATTCTGCACCACGTAGTGCTGGTCCTTGTGGAACAGGTTGTAGGCACGCAGGGCGGCCATCACGTGATGCATCAGGGAAATGTTGGCTGCATCGTAAAGGCTGGCGCCCTCGGGCAGCAGGCCCATCTGGGTGAGGATCTGCTCGGCCTTTTCATGGCCGGCCTCGCTCATCTGGATCTGGTGGCCTTTTTCATCCACGTAGAAATCGCCTTCCACCTCGGGCTCGCCAGGGCGCTGCTCTTCCTTCATCCGGGTCAGTTGCTTCGGAAGGCTGTCAAGCTTGCGGTACATCTCGGTGTGGTCATCTGCCGGGCCGGAAATGATCAACGGCGTGCGGGCCTCGTCAATCAGGATGGAGTCCACCTCGTCCACGATGGCATAGTTCAGGCCACGCTGCACCCGTTCGCCTACGCTGTACACCATGTTGTCGCGCAGGTAGTCAAAACCGAATTCATTGTTGGTGCCGTAGGTGATATCGGCTGCATAAGCCGCCTGTTTCTGGTCGTGCGGCATGCGGGACAGGTTGCAACCCACGCTCAGGCCCAGGAAACCATACAGCTTGCCCATCCAGCCCGCATCGCGGGAGGCCAGGTAATCGTTCACGGTGATCACATGCACGCCATTGCCGGCCAGCGCATTCAGGTAGGCGGGCAGCGTGGCCACCAGGGTTTTGCCCTCACCCGTGCGCATTTCCGAAATTTTGCCCTGGTGCAGGGCCATGCCACCCACCAGCTGCACATCGAAATGACGCATGCCGAACACCCGCACGCTGGCTTCGCGCACCACGGCAAATGCTTCTGGCAACAGGTCATCCAGGGTTTCGCCCTTGGCCAGTCGTTCCTTGAACTCTGCAGTCTTGGCGCGCAAGCCTTCGTCACTGAGGGCCTGCATGGAGGGCTCAAGTGAATTGATCTGGTTGACGGATTTGCGGTAGGTTTTCAGCAGGCGGTCATTGCGGCTGCCAAAAAGCTTTTTCAGGGTGTCTGTGATCATAATGTCGGCTGGTTCGGCCCTTTGCCGGGCCTGAAAGTCAATCGACCGGGCTCAGGGTCCGGTCGATTCCAAATACAGCCTAGAAGTTTAGCATGCGCAGCTTAGGGAAGCGGGGCTGTTGCGGTTTCCGACATTAAGCCATTCAGTGCGGCAATCGTGGAAGGCCCGGGACGCGGAAGCCCGTTCTTTTCCAGAAATTTGCCGGGGTTCTGGGGTACACCATCCACACGGACTTCGAAATGCAGGTGGGGGCCTGTCGAGCGGCCTGTGCTGCCCACCAGCGCGATTTTCTGCCCCAGGCGAACGATTTCGCCTTCTTTCACAAGAATTTTCGACGCATGGGCATAGCGGGTGGTGGTCTGGTTCTTGTGTTCGATTTCAACCAGGTTGCCATATTCAGGATGCCACTTGGCTTCGATTACCACGCCTGCAGCCGCAGCCAGGATCGGGGTGCCGGTGGGCGCGATGAAATCGATTCCCTCGTGACTGGCTTTCCGGCCGGTGAACGGATCAATCCGGGTGCCAAAATTGCTGACGGCAATCGTGTCGCTCAAGGGCGACTCATTCGGTACACCCAGGTATTTCAGGCGGGCTGTCTGAAGATCCGCATCAATCAGGCTGAATACATCAGCCTGCTTTTCAATCTGGGCCGACACCGTGCTCATGGCGGACTTCACCTCGCGGAAATTCAGCGACTTTTCGTCCTTCTGACGGATTCCGCCCTGCCCCATTTTCTCAGTCAGGTTGGCCGTGCCTTCCAGGCCATTGGATTT
>DASUDJ010000002.1:0-3204 GCA_036275635.1 Limnobacter sp.
CAGCTTCGCTGGCGCGCAACATCCAGCAGCACGGCACCTGGCCTCATAAACTGAACCACACGGCACCTGCAACCCATGAGCTACTTCAGTCACCGCTTCGAAACGACCATTCAAGTTCACCCCGTTGGCACTTACAACTACACGGTCGTCTATCTGCCTGCAGAAATCGCCGCAGAGCTTCCGTTCTCTCAGTCTGCACGATTGCGGGTCGAAGCAGATGTATCTGGAGTGCCAGTCAAGGGGGCATGGCAGCCGGCGAAAGGCCGTTGGTACCTCATGCTTCCCAAGGCCCCACTGCGCCATGCAGGCTTGACTGTTGGTGCTGCAGTCGAGGTCGCGTTTCGCCTGACTCCGCAGGATGAAGTTGATCTGCCCGGGGATTTGAAGCTGATGCTGTCATCAGAGCCAACCGTCCAGGCAGCATGGAAAGGGCTCACACCCGGCAAACAGCGCGGATTGGCCCACATGGTTGCATCAGCCAAGCGGGCGGAGACAAGGGGTGCGCGACTGGAACAGGTCAGGGGAATTCTCCTGGGGCTTCTGCCAGAACCATGGAAACGCAATACAAGGGCGAGAACGAGTGCGAAAGTTTCTTGAGTTGTATCAGTCTGCAAGCGTGGCCAGCCTGGTACTGCATCTGATTTCAGTGTGGGTGCTGCTGGGTATGTCCATCCTGTTGCTTGCCATGTCTGGTAGCAATTTCGGTGCGAATGACCAAGGTTCACCCCTTGGTGCCCCATGGACTCCTTCGGGCGCATTCATCGGTGCGGTGTGGAGCGTCCTGTACTCTTTCATGGGCATTGCACTTTGGCGGGCCAATGCAGCAGCGCCTGCTTGCCGCCACACGCTTCGAATTGCCATAGCCACACTCACGGCTTTCTGTCTGGTCTGGCCCTTTTACGCCTTTGATACAACCAGCAGGTGGCCCGGCCTTCTCGGCAATCTTGGAATACTGTTGCTTTCAATTAATGCGGTGCGTGTTTCATGGCATGGTGCACGACAGGTGGCATTCCTGATCCTGCCAACCGCAATCTGGATCACCATTGCTACGGCCAGCATCCTTGACGGCGCGCGCAGATACGGCTGGTGAATGTCCGTTCTGTGTAGCCCTCCTGGCTGCGCAGCCGTAGCAAGGTGTTCATTCAACTCCAGGCCTGTTAAAGACCCCTCATCGCCCCCAGCACAGCCTTTGCCACTTCCTTGCTGGATCCCGGGTTTTGCCCGGTCACCAGCCTGCCATCCACCACCACGTGAGAACCAAAAGGCAGGAAGCCTTTTTCATATTGCGCACCCTTGTTCTGCATCTCGGTCTGCAAGGCAAACGGTACCTGGCTTTCCACACCCGACAGTTTTTCTTCAAGGTTTGAAAAACCTGTTACCCTGCGCCCGGCAATCAGCGGTTTGCCGTTTGCATCTTCAAGATTCAACAAACCTGCAGCACCATGGCACACGGAGGAAACAATGCCGCCGTTCCTATACACGCCTTCAGCCACCCGCTTCAGTTCCGGGTTGTTCCGGAAGTCCCACATGGTGCCGTGGCCACCCGTGAAAAAAATCACATCATAGTCAGCCGGGTTTACTTCTGCAGGCGACCGTGAGTGCTGTAACTGGTCCATGAAAGAAGACTGGGCCAGCAGGGCTTTTGCACCCTTGTCGCTGTATAGCCAGCCCAGGCTGCGTTCATCCAGCGGCACCGCACCGCCTTTCGGGCTCATGAAATCCATGGGAATGCCAGCCTGGCTGAACACTTCGTAAAAGTGGGTCAGCTCGGTCAGCCACAGGCCGGTGCTGTCATCACGGCTGGGGTATTTTGAATGGTTGGTCATCACCACCAGCACACGGTGCTTTTTGTCTGCCTGTTTCGCTGGGGTGTGGCTTGCTGCAATTTCTTTCGCTGGGTTCACTGTGTTGCCGGCAATGCCTGCCTGGGCGGACAAGGCCAAACCCAATGCCAGTGCGAAGGATGTCAGTTTCTGTTTCATGCTGTTCTCCTTGTTGACCATGGCTGCAGTGTGCCTGCCGCACATTCCGTGGACTTGACATAAACTGACAGGCGTATTGACATTTCCCGCCAACCCATCAATTCAGCGGACATGAACAAAGCCCTTTATCGCCGGGTTGTTCCGGAAACCTATGTGCAGCTGCTTTATGAGTACATGGAAAGCCAGGGCCACAACCCGGAGCAGGTGCTTGGCCATCCATGGCCTGTGCCCAGCCCCTCAGGCATCGGTGGACTGAATGTGGAAGTTTGGGCCAGCCTGCTTGAAACTGCACAGAGTTTTTTGAAGTGCCCCAGCCTTGCACTGGAGGTTGCAAAAACAATCACGCCCAGGCATTTGGGTGTGCTGGGTGCGGTGCTGCTGGCCTCGAATAACCTGGGTGCAGCCCTGCTGCGTTTTGAGCAGTACCAGCGCCTGATCTTCGACGTGAACCCAATGGAGTTCCGTTTCACAGAGTCCACCTGTGAGCTGGTGTGGGATGTGTCGGAATTCAGGGTGCGCAGCATTGTGGAGCAGCTGGGTTTTGCGGTTACCCTGCATTTTTCACGGGTTGTTACACGGGGTGATATTTCCTGCAGGCAGGTAAGGTTCTCCGGAGAACCACCTGGGGATGTGGCCGCCTTTGAAGCGTTTTTCAATTGCCCAGTGTTGTTCAATGATCCACAGCCCGGCTTCATTTTTGATCAGTCCATCCTGGCGCTGCCATTGCGCAGTGCCGACCCCTCGATGATTGAAATGCTGGAGCAGCATGCCAACCAGTTGCTGGACAAACTGCCGAAGCAGGAAGAAATCGTGGAGCAGGTACGACGGGAAATTGCAAGAAGCCTGCGTGAAGGTGAGCCTGACATTCAGAAGATCAGTGAAAGGCTGCATTGTTCTTCCCGCACCTTGCAGCGCAGGTTGATGGCAGCCAACACCCAGTTCAGACATGAAGTGGGCGTGGTGCGCCTTCAGCTGGCCAATGATTACCTGAAAGACAGGCGACTGAAAATCGTCGACATTGCCTTGCTGCTGGGTTATTCAGAGCACAGCGCATTCACCCGGGCTTACAAGGAATGGACAGGACTTTCTCCACATGATGTGCGGGAGGATGTTGTAGCTGTCTGACTGTTGATGTACCAATGCTGTCTTGGCGCAAAATGTCAAATGTACTGACGCATTGCGTCAAGTGCATAACTCTCAGCTTGATCACAATTCACTCAGT
>DASUDJ010000003.1:0-4948 GCA_036275635.1 Limnobacter sp.
TGAACGCTGCGGTGACATCTAGCCGCCGGGTGAACTGACGCCGGCTGTGACTTCGCACGCCAAGTGGTGTGACCCGGCGCGACTGTACTGCCAGTGCTGATCCGCTGATACAGCGTGTGCCTGCTGCCGATTGATCACCGGTGCAATTCAGCCTACCCGGCCTGTGCTGCCTGCTTTCGCACAGTCAGAAAACCGCCCCGCTTGAAGTCGGCGTCAATGTTCGCCACAAGGCAAAGCCTTGGGCGACACCCACGACCCGACCACGCTTTTTTGTCGGGCGGGGGTGAATTGAAAGCCGGGCTTCAAGAAGGGAACAAGCGGTTTTCGTGCGGAAGCAGATGGCACAGGCTGGATAGGCGACAGACACAGGCGGGGGCGGGCTGCACAGGCCGGCTAGGCGACAGGCAACATCAAGAGCAGGCAGCTTAACCAAGCCGCCATGCATGATACTTGCCCAACCACACCAGCAACTTCTGCGGTGCATTCGCACGCTTCCATTCACCGGCTGCATACTTGTTGGCCTCGGCCAGCGTGGGGTAGGTGTGAATGGTGCCGAGTATCTTGTTCAGGCCCAGCCCGTGTTTCATGGCGAGTACAAATTCTGCTAGCAGGTCTCCTGCATGCACACCGGCAATGGTCACGCCCAGGATCCTGTCTTTGCCGGGTACGGTCAGTACTTTCACAACGCCGTGCGCATCGGAATCCGCAATCGCGCGATCCAGGTCATCAATGCCATAGGTGGTCAGTTCATAGGCGACACCCTGCTCTTTGGCTTCCTGTTCATTCAAGCCAACCCGGGCCACTTCCGGGTCGGTGAAAGTGGCCCAGGGAATCACGGAATAATCCGCCTTGAATTTCCTGAAATGGCCAAACAGTGCATTCACCGAGGCGTACCAAGCCTGGTGCGCAGCCACATGGGTGAACTGGTAGGGGCCAGCCACATCGCCTGCCGCAAAAATATTCGGGTACAGGGTTTCAAGATATTCATTGGTGACCACGGTGCGCTGGGTCTCAATGCCCAGTTCTTCAAGGCCATAGCCCGTGAGGCGGGCTTTTCTGCCCACGGCACAAATCACATCATCAAACGCGATTTGCTTTGTTTGACCCATGTGATCAACGATCAATATTTTTTCGCCGGCCTGGTTTTCAAACCGCAATGCCTTGTGTGAGGTGAGCACATTCACGCCATCAGCCTGCAGCGATTTTTTTACCATGTCGGAAACGTCGGCATCTTCACGAATCATGATGCGATCCCCCATTTCAACCTGGGTCACCTGCGAACCCAGCCTTGCGAAGGCCTGGGCCAGTTCGCAGCCGATCGGCCCGCCACCCAGCACCACCAGGCGCCTGGGCAACTCTTCGCGCTGTGCGAATTCCTCCCACAGGGTGTCGCTGGTGAGGTAACCGGAAGTGTCGATGCCGGGCAAATTGGGCACCACGGGCTGTGCACCGGCTGCAATCACGATGCTGCGGGTAGTCAGCCTGCTGGTTTCGCCGCTGTTGTGTTTGATCTCCACTGTCCATGGATCCACAATCCTGGCATAGCCCTGCACCACATCCACGCCCAGGCCTGTGTAACGCTCAATGCTGTCATGCGGCTCAATTGCCTTGATGATGTCATGCACGCGGGCCATGACTGCCTTGAAGCTGAAATGCGGTGAGGCGCTTTCCAGTCCATAGTGATTTGCATGGCGAATCTGGTGGGCCAGTTTCGCGCTCTTGATCAGGGCCTTGGAGGGTACACAGCCATAGTTCAGGCAGTCGCCGCCCATCTTGTGGGCTTCGATCAGGGTGACCTTGGCCTTGACTGCTGCAGCAATGTAGGAGGTGACAAGGCCTGCCGCACCAGCGCCTATCACGACCAGGTTGCGGTCAAATTTTGAAGGCCTGGAAAACCGTGCATACACCTTGCGGGCCTTGATGCGCCCGATGACTTTTTTTGCAATCAGTGGAAAGAAGCCCAGGAGTGCAAATGAAAGCAGCAGCCCTGGCGAGAGGATTCCGCCCAGGCTGTCAATTTTCGCAAGCTCGGTGCCTGCATTCACGTAAACAGCTGTGCCCGCCAGCATGCCCAACTGGCTGACCCAGAAAAAGGTGAAGGCCTTCATGTGGGTCAAGCCCATCAGCAGGTTGATCAGGAAGAAGGGAAACACCGGCACCAGGCGCAGGGTGAACAGGTAAAACGCACCTTCTTTCTCCACCCCTTCATTGATGGCCTTCAGGCGATTGCCAAAACGGGCCTGCACTGAATCCCGAAGCAGGTAACGCGCGCCGATGAAAGCCAGGGTAGCCCCAACCGTGGAGGCAAAGGACACCAGGACAAGGCCCTGTAAAAGGCCGAACAGCGCGCCTGCGGCCAGGGTCATTACAGCGGCGCCGGGAATTGAAAAAGCTGTAACAAGCACATACACGATGAAAAAGGCACCGGCCACTTTCAACGGCGATTCAGCCTGAAATGCCCTGAATTCCTCCAGCCGGTTTTTCAGGCTGTCCAGGGTGAGCAGGCTGTGCAGATCGAAAGCAAACACCAGTGCAATGGCTGCCGCGATCAACAGCAGGATCAGTTTTTTCATATTGGTTTTCCGGGCAGTTCTGATAGGTTCAGGATCAATAATGCATGGTCTGCAGGGCTTGTACAGTTACTTTTCACAACTCGTACAAAAATGTTGGGTTCATCAGCCAGCCTGTTCGGGTTAGTGTGGTGGATATTCAAGAATTTTCAAGGTCTGGTCATGCGTTCGGTTATTGAATCTGTTTTCATCAGTCATGGTGCGCCCACTTATGCACTTGATCCAGGGGAGCCCGGCAGCGCATTGCGGATTGTTGGACAGCAGATGCTGGCTCAAGGTTCAGAACTGCTGATCCTGGTCAGCCCACACTGGCGCAGCGCGACACTTGCAGTGACCAGCCACGAGGCACCGGTGATTGTTCACGACTTCCATGGATTTCCGAAGGCACTGTATGAACTGAAGCCGGAAATTGCCGGTGCACCGGAGATGGCCAGCAAATTGGGCCAGTTTCTTGGTGAAAAAGGAGCGCCGGTGGACCAAAGGCTGCAGCAGGGCTTTGACCATGGTGCCTGGGTACCCTATCTGCACCTGTTTCCGCAGGGGGGACCACGCCTTGTTCAACTCAGCATGCCGGTGGAGTGGACCGGAAAAACCGCCATGGCAGTGGGTAAGCTGGTAGGAGAATTTGCCCGTGCAAACAGGGCAGTGGTGGTGGGCAGTGGCAGCCTGACCCATAACTTTGATGACATGGACCTTCGCGCAGGCAGCGGTGGAAGCCGGGTTGTACCCGGGCATGTGACCCGTTTTACAGAATGGGTCAGCCAGCGGCTGAAGGAAAATGAACGCATGGCAATTGCACAGGCTGATCAACTGGCGCCCGGGTTTGCAAGGGTTCATCCGGATGATGACCATTACCTGCCCCTGCCTTTCGCACTGGGGGCGGCCAGTGAAAATGCCGAGGTTGAAGTGTTGCCGGAGGATGTGCGTTACCGCGCCCTTTCAATGCAAAGTTATGTATTCAGGACAGTTGCGTAAGATTGCAGTCCAGGGTTTCTGGCAGCACGCCGTCCTGCAGGGCTTTCCGCAGTGAGTCGGCGCCCCTGTTCCAAAGGGGAACCTGGCGGGGTTCGCCCTGTACTGTGGGCACCACCAATCCATCACCGCCTGTTTCTGCAGCACGGTTCAAAACCTGCAACAGGTCTCGGTGCCTCACCCAGACCCACTGACTGCGTTCAATGTCCACGCAGGCTCGGTGCTCCGCAATCTGCTGAACTGGCTTGAAGGGCACCTGCGCCAGGTACAGGTGAAAGGGTATGCCGGGTGACACGGAAGGTCCGCGTAAGCGGGAGGCATCCAGCTCTGCCGGAGTGTAGGCACAATTGGATTCCTCAGTGAATTCACGAATGGCAGTTTGCGCTGGGGTTTCGCCATCCTTGGCACCACCACCCAGGGTGGCCCACGCCCGGCGGGCGGGATGGGGATCAAATGCCATCAGGTGCAGGGCTTCGCCTGCCATGCAACTGTAGGCAATCAAGCCGGCTGGCGGCCCGACGGGGCTGGAACAGGCAGTCAGCAGGGCCAGGGGAACAAGAATCAGGGGCAGTTTGAATGTCATCCGCCCACCCGTGCCAACGAAGAAAAATCTACAAAGGTCCATTCAGATGGAATCAAGTGGATTGTCCGATTGAAATACAGGTGCGGAAGCCCGACAGCACATCCTGGCGGTCAGGCTGAAAGTAGTTGCGGTACTTGGGGTGAACCATTTCCGCAGAAGTAGCCCAGCTTGCACCCTTCAACACCTTTCGGTCGTGAAACCAGGGCCTGGAATAATCTACATACGGATGCATTTCGAACCCCTCGAATGGCAGGAAAGTGCTGGCAGTCCATTCCCAGACCTGCCCCCACTGAAAACCTGGCTGTGTGCAGGCTGCATATTCCCATTCCGCCTCGGTGGGCAAGCGCCGACCTATCCAATTGCAGTAGGCATTGGCATCGGTCCAACTGAGGTTTTCCGCAGCAGAGGCCATGTCCAGCGGTTTGCGCCGGGCGTAGGCCAGGCTGAACCACTGCCCATGTTCCCTTTCAACAAAAGGCGGAGGGGGGTGACCTGTGGACTGGATGAACTGCAGGTACTGGGCCCAATTGACTGCATGGGAATCTATTTCAAATGCATTCAGGTGGATTTGAAAGGCAGGCAGCTCATTGTCGAAGGCAAAACCTTCACCGCTCCAGCCCAGGGTCCATTCAGTGGCAGGAAGACGCAACTGGCTGAAGTTGCCGGTGGTGTTTCGCACACCACCTGCCCTTGCCGCAAATTCCGCGCGCAGCGGAATGTTCAGCAATTTGGCCATGAAGACGGCGGCCTCATTGTGCATCTGTTCATGCAGCACGCAAAGGCGGAAGAAATACAGGTATTGGTCAGAAAGATGCGGCTGAAG
>DASUDJ010000004.1:0-5910 GCA_036275635.1 Limnobacter sp.
ATTGCCGCGCTTCTTCCTTTTTGCCCGAATTCACCAGCACCTCGAGCAGGTGCAGACCGATTTCCTCATCCTGGCGGAGTTCAAAGGCTTTTTTCAGGGTGGCCTCTGCCATGCTGAATTGCCCCAGGCGGTAATGCACCCAGCCCAGCGAATCCAGGATGAAGGGGTCGTTGGGTGCCAGTTCAACTGCCTTTTTGATCAACTCAAGCGCCTGGTCCAGGTGTATGTTGTTTTCAGCCCAGGTGTAGCCCAGTGCATTGTAGCCATGTGGATTGTCCGGTTTCACCGCAATCAGCCGCTTCAGGTACTGTTCCACGCGGGGCAGGTCATCCTGGCGCTCGGCCACCATTGCGCGTTCATAAAGCAGGTCAGGTTGGTCCGGGTGGCGCACCAGTGCCTGCTCCAGTTCGGTAATGGCTTCAGCGGGCGCTTTCCGGGACTCGGCCAGTTGCGATTTCGCCAGCGTCAGCCGCACCGACTCATCTTCATTTTTCGTCTTGAACTGGTCCAGTACCCGCTTGGCCTGCTGAGGGTTGCCCTGCTTGTCATACAGGGCGGATTTCTTCAGTTGCACATCCAGTACATCTGCAGCATTCGGTGTGCTGTCCAGCCATTTCAGGGCGCCAGCAAAGTCTTTTCTCTCGACCGCCATGTCTGACAGGGTGACATGGATCAGGATTTCATTCTGGCGATCTGCCGGCGCGGTCTTGTCCAGGTAGGTCCTGAAATGCTGTTCAGCCGCCTTGTAATCTTTCAACTGGGTCAGGACGAATCCCTGGCTGGAATACAGCGGAATGTTGTCTGGTTGCAGCTTGATCATTTCCGCGAAGCGCTGGCGGGCCTGCTCCCACTGGCCCAGCTGTGTGTGGTTGCGTGCCAGGTAGAGCCGGGCCCCGAACCAGCCTGGATGCTGCCTGGCCTGCTCATCCACCAGCTTCATGGCAGCATCCGGGTTGCCGTCGCGCTTCTCCAGCAACTGCGCCATCAGCACGTAATGGCGTTCCTGGGGTGACTTTCTCAGCACCTGTTCCATGTGACCCACAGCCTGTGGATGAAGGTCTGAGGCGCTCGCCAGTTGGGCCAGCATGGTTTGCGCTTCAATGTCATCCGGATTGTTGCCAAACAGGTCCAGGCCAGTTTGGTAGGCCCGAGCCTTGTCAGGTATTCTCAGCAGCATTTCAAGTGCAGCCCGCTCGGCACTGGCTCCGGTGATGCCTGGGTGCGCGGATTCTGCATTCTTCATGTCCTGCACATAGGTGCGCAAGGCTGGCATGGCCTCATCCACCCTGTTGGTGCCTAGTTGCAGCAACATGATGGAGCGGGCGGCCTGCTTGTCGGACGGGTCCAGCGAAGCCCACACCTGGGCTGCCTTCAGCGCCAGGTCAAGCTGGCCTTCTGCCAGGCTGATTTCAACTGCCCGCTTGGCCAGTTCCGGATTGCGCATCTGCCTTGCCGCTTCTGTGTAGGCCAGCGTGGCAGAATAGATGTCTCCGCGCTGACTGGCAATTTCAGCAGTCAGCAGGCTGAACAGCGGGTCCTGCTTCACGATTTCGGCCACCTGGGCCTCATAGGCTTTCTGTTCACTGGACATGGTTGTCTGCCCAGCCACCTGCTGCTCAGCCGAGAGGGTGGTGCAGCCGGCAAAAAGGCCGCCTTGCAGCAGGAGTGCGACCAGGAGTGCAGGCCGGAGGGCTGGCCGTTTGAAACAAGTCATGCTGTTGAACCCAGAGAAAAAGCGGTGTACCTAATTGGATTTTTATCACATTAACAGATGCGCGTGCGCGCTTTAGTCTATGCCTGAATTACCCGAGGTAGAAATCACCAAAAGAGGCGTGGCCCAGCATTTTACCGGGCAGCAACTGCTCGCCTGCACGGTGCGGCAGCCGCGGCTGCGCTGGCCTGTCCCACAGGAAGTGGGGCAGTGTGTCAGCCATGTGTTGCAGGCAGTTGAGCGACGGTCAAAGTACATGTTGATGGATTTTGGTGAGCATGTGCTGGTGGTGCACCTGGGCATGTCAGGTTCCATGAAAATCGTGACTGCAGAAACACCTTGGGACAAGCATGACCACATCGAGTGGAATTTTGGTTCAAGAGTGTTGCGATACAACGACCCTCGCCGGTTTGGCAGCGTGGATTACGTCAGGAAGCAGCCAGGCTGGGAGAGCCAGTTCCAGCGGTTTGCAAGATTGGGCCCTGAGCCCTTCAGTGCGCAGTTCTCTCCCGAATCCCTTTTTACAGCCACCCGAGGCAAGAAGGTGTCCATCAAGGCCCTTTTGCTGAGCGGCGCAGCGGTGGTGGGTGTGGGCAACATCTATGCCTGTGAGGCCCTCTTCAGAAGTTCGATTCGTCCCGGCAAGGCTGCCGGCCGCCTGACCCGCGCGAATGCAGCCTTGCTTCACGCTGCTGTGCGGCAGGTGCTGAGTGAGGCAATTGAACGGGGAGGCTCAACCTTGCGGAATTTTCAGGCAATTGATGGCGAGCTTGGGCACTTCCAGCTGCACTGCGATGTGTATGGCCGGGAGGGGCAGCCCTGCAAGCGTTGTGCCTCGATCGTGAAGCGCCGGGTGATGAACCAGCGCAGCACTTTTTATTGCGCAGGATGCCAGTTTTGAAGCCGTTGGAGGGCGATGCCTTTGCCACGGTGCTGGTGAACTGGCAGAAACAACATGGCCGGCAAAGCCTTCCCTGGCAACACACCGGGGATGCCTACAAGGTGTGGCTGAGTGAGGTGATGTTGCAGCAAACCCAGGTGAGCACCGTGCTGGGCTATTACGACCGGTTTCTGAAGGCTTACCCCACGGTTGCAGACCTGGCTGCCGCACCGGAACAGGATGTGATGCAGTTGTGGGCCGGGCTGGGATACTACAGCCGTGCGCGCAACCTGCATGCCTGTGCCAAACAGGTGGTAGAACGCTTCGGTGGGCAGTTTCCCCGCACGGTGGCTGAACTTGAAAGCCTGCCCGGCATTGGCCAATCCACTGCCGGTGCGATAGCTTCCCTTGCGCATGGGGTGCAGGCACCCATACTGGATGGCAATGTAAAAAGGGTGTTTTGCAGGTATTACGGCATTGAAGGGTATCCCGAACAAGGCGCCATAAAAAAGGCCATGTGGGCAATTGCTGCCCGGAATGTGCCTTCCGGGCAGCCAGGCACCTACAACCAGGCCCTGATGGACCTGGGTGCGACCTGTTGTACACCCCGAAACCCTGCCTGTGGCAAATGCCCGATCATGCAGGGTTGCGTGGCCCTGCAGCAGGGCCGGGTGCAACAGCTGCCCACACCCAAGCCAAAAAAGCCCAGGCCAATGCTGTATTTCCTGAGTCTGCTTGTGTCTGACGAGGCCGGTAACCTGCTGCTTGAGCCTGTTGACGGACAGGGGGTGTGGCAAGGCTTGTGGACACCGCCATTTATCGCATGCGATCCGCAGGCTTTGCCGGAAGATCTGCAATTGCAAATCAGCGATTGGGTGAAGCAGTTTGGCTTGAACCAATACAGCAAAGCGCTGTTGCAACAGTCCGCAAGGCTTTCTTCCCAGCCCTGGCTGGTGCATGAATTGACCCACCGGAAAATGCATTTCAGGCATTTGCACTTGCAGGTGAGTGGCGTGTGGGAAGGGTTTCACCCGGTGCACAGCAAGCCAGTGCCTGCACTGGTGCACAAGATGCTGCAGCAGGCGCAGGCCGTGTCAGCCCAGGCTGCGGTGCCTCAGCAGGACACTCTCGATTTCTGACAGGGGATGCTGGGTGAATCGTTTCGCCAGCATTTCTGCCACGTACACGGAACGGTGCTGGCCGCCGGTGCAGCCAATCGCCACGGTGACATAGCTGCGCTGTTCATTCAGGTAAGAAGGAAGCCACTTTCGCAGGTAGGCTTCAATGTCGTTGATCAGTGCTTCGCTTCGCGCATCCAGCTGGATGTGTTTTTGCACAGCCTCATCCTTGCCGGTCAGCGGTCGAAGGTTTTTGTCGTAATAGGGGTTGTTCAGGCAGCGCACATCAAACACCAGGTCAGCATCACTGGGCAGGCCTTTCTTGAAGCCGAAGGTTTCGAATACAAGGGTCAGCCTGGCCGAGTCTTCCTCCACCGATTCCAGCACCCAGCGGCGCAGCACATTCGGCTGCAGCGACGAGGTGTCGATGCTGCTGGCCAGCTGGCGCAGGGGCTCCAGCGCTTCGCGCTCGGCATCCACGCATTCCTGAACGGTGGCCTGTTCACCCAGGCGGGCGCTCATGGGGTGACGCCGGCGGCTTTCCGAATAACGGGTGATCAGGGTGTTGTTGTCGGCATCCAGGAAAAGCATGCGCACATCCATGCCTTCCGCCTTCAGGGTCTGCACGATCTGCGGTACATCAATGATGTCCCGCCCAGTGCGGGCGTCTACTGCAATCGCAATCTGCGAGATATCCTCGGACAGAAGCCGCTTGATGACCTGCGGAATGAATGAAGGCGGCAGGTTGTCGACACAGTAAAAATGTGCATCTTCCAGGGCGCGTATTGCCACTGATTTGCCGGAGCCTGACAGGCCGCTGACCAGCACAACTTTCATCTCAGTCAAGCCCCATGTCAGGATCATTGTCAGCTTCTGCAGGCAGGGAATCAATTCCGCCCAGTTCATTCAGCATGGCTTTTTGTTGCCGTATCATGAATTCATTCAGCGTGTTGATGCCGCGCATCTGCAGGATGGTGTTTCGTACAGCCGCTTCAAGCAGCACTGCAAGGTTGCGGCCAGCCGCCACCGGCAGGATTGCTTTCCTGATTGAAAGCCCCAGCACTTCCTGGTACTGCTGCTCAGTCACCAGGCGTTCCTGGTGCTGTTCCAGCGAGGCCTTGCGCACCAAGTGGACAATCAGTTTCAGGCGCATTTTCCGCCGCACGGCTGTTTCACCAAAGATTGCCTTGATGTCGAGCAAGCCAACCCCGCGAACTTCCATCAGGTTGCGGATCAGTTCCGGACAGCGCCCTTCGATCAGGTTGGGGGCCACGCGCGACAGCTCAACCACATCATCTGCAACCAGGCCATGCCCGCGCGAAATCAGTTCAAGTCCCAGTTCGCTTTTACCAAGGCCTGATTCACCGCAGATCAGTACCCCCATGCCCAGCACGTCCATGAAAACACCATGCATCATGGTGGTAGGGGCCAGCCACTTGTTGATGTAGACCCGAAGGAAGTCAATGATTTCAGCCGCGGAAAGGGGGGTGGCCAACAAGGGAATTTCCGCCTTGTCGCAGGCTTCCTTCAGAAGGGGGTGTGGCTGGAATGACTCTGCAACAATGATTGCCGGTGGATCGCCGTCCACCAGTTTCTCGATCTGGTGTTTTTTCCGTTCATCACTGATGCGGGCAAAGTATTCAATTTCCTGCCTGCCGAACACCTGGATGCGACCGGGGTGGATTGTGTTCAGGTGACCCACAAGGTCAGAAGAAGCAAAGCACTGAAGGTCGAGTTGCCTGTTGCCACCGTTCAAACCTGCCAGCCAGTCCAGCTTCAGCTTGTTGCGGTTGGCTTCAATCAGTTCTTTCAGTTGCTTCACGGATTCAGCTCGCAGGTTGGTAGGGCTCCCAGTTTGCGATCAGTTGGTGTGTGACACCGGGGTCGGACTCCGTCATCAGTTTCTCACGGAAGTCCTTGTCAGACAGCATTTGAGCCAGTTCTGACAGTATATCCAGATGGTGCTGATTTGCGCTTTCCGGCACCAGCAAAAACATCAGCAACTTCACGGGCTGACCATCAGGCGCATCAAAGGGGATGGGGTCTTGCACCCGAACGAGGGAGGCAACCGGTTCGCGCAGGCCCTTGATTCGGCCATGCGGTACAGCCACCTGCTGACCAAGACCAGTGGAGCCCAGGCGTTCACGGGAAAACAGGCTGTCAAACACCTTCGAGCGTGCAATGCCCTGGTTGTTTTCGAA
>DASUDJ010000005.1:0-2461 GCA_036275635.1 Limnobacter sp.
ACATCAAGGAAATCTTTTTGCGCCTGGGTGCCAGAAACAAGGGGCAGGCAGTTGAAATTTTCATCCGGGCGGAACGCAAGGCGCGACTGCTTGACTCGTGAGCCTGCAGTGCTGTCTTCTTTCGAAGGACAATAAAAATGAGACATGTGAAACAGGCGTTGCCGGTATTGATGCAGGTCGTGATGGCCTATTGCCTCCTGGTTTCACCAGGCTTTGCTGCGGATTTATCCAGCCTGACCAGCAAAGAAGCCACGGGTGCATTGCGCACCACCCTTGCACGCGGTGCAGATTTGGCTGTGGCCAATCTTGGCAAGTCAGATGGTTTTCTGGGCAATCCCGCGGTGCGCATCAAATTGCCGGAGGCGCTAGAAAGCAATCGGGGCCTTTTTAAAATGGCTGGAATGGGCAAACAGCTGGACGAACTGGAAGTGTCCATGAATCGGGCAGCCGAAGCGGCAGTACCACAGGCAAAAGGAATTCTGACAAAGGCAATTCGGAACATGTCTGTTGAAGATGCAAAACAGGTGCTGACTGGCGGAAACACGGCGGTTACCGACTTCTTTCGCAGCAAGA
The DNA here is from genome assembly GCA_036275635.1 of Limnobacter sp. Classification (GTDB taxonomy): domain Bacteria; phylum Pseudomonadota; class Gammaproteobacteria; order Burkholderiales; family Burkholderiaceae_B; genus Limnobacter. Next base: position 574 of record DASUDJ010000005.1, read on the forward strand.
CACAGGTCGAGTTGCGCGCGCAGTTGCTGCCCTTGGTGAAAGCGCGTACTTCGCAAATGGGCCTGGCTCAGCAGTACAACGCGCTGGTTCAGAAAGGGGGCAGCCTTGGCCTTGTAAAACCTGAAGAGGCCAACCTGGAAAGTCATGTCACTGCGAAAGCCCTTGATGCGTTGTTCCTGTTGATTGCGCAGGAAGAACAATCAATCCGAGCCAATCCGGCTGCTGCTGGAAGTGCTGTCCTGAAGAAGGTATTTGGAGATCTGAAGTGAAACATCATTTTTTGTGCACAGCATTGGCCTCTGCACTGGTTTTGCTGGCGGCCTGCGGTGAAAGGCATGAGCATGAACATTCTGCAAACCACCAACATGAACAGGCTGAGCCTGCCCAGGCTGCCAGCACGCCGGTGCAGGTTCAGCAAGGCATCACCATCCGAAATGCATGGGTTCGCCCCACAGTGGGAGAGCAGGATGCGACAGGCGCTTACCTGACGATTGTTACCGAGGAATCACTGGCCCTGGTGGGCGTTGCCTCCCCTGCCGCAGAAATTGCTGAACTGCATGAAATGAAAATGGAAGGAGATGTCATGCGGATGCGCATGGCGCAGCGAATCGACATCAAACCGTCAGAGCCCCTGGAGCTGAAGCCGGGCGGGTATCACGTGATGCTGATGGCACTGACTGGCCCTATCAATGCTGGGCAAGAGGTGGAGCTGAGCCTGCAGTTTGAAAAAGCGGATGGAAGTCGACTGGAAATACCAGTGAAGGCGCTGGCCGCCCAGAACACGGCGGGAAGCCACCACGGCCAGGCAGCTTCCCATTCACACTGAAACCAGCCTCAGAATGCCAGCTTGAGACCCACCAGTGCGGATCGACCCGGCAGGGGTGCAAACTGCCGCACGGTATTCAGCGTGGTGGCAGAGAAAGCCAACTCATCAGTCAGATTCTGCAGGCTGGCAAACACCTCCCCCCCGGACTTGCCCCAGGAAAAGTTCTTGCCCAAGCGCAGGTTCACGAGCTGGTAAGCCTCCACCACCTGGTCTGTGGTTTCAGGACGACTGTCATCCACCCAGATGATTTCAGGTGCAATAGTCCAGCCCTGCTGGCTGTACACCGCACCGGCGGAAATTCTCTGGGGGCTGATCCGGGGAAGATTGCCGCCACCATCTGTTCGTTTGCCCCGCACCAGGTCATATTGCATGAAGGGCTTCAGTTCCCCTTTGCCGAAAGAATAGGCTGTTGAGTAAGCCAGTTCTACACCCTGAAAACGGGCTGGAACCGCCTTGAAATCAAACACGGGAACCTGGTCTTCAGTGGTCAGAAGGTCGCCATCCTCATCAAACACGGAATCAGCACCGCTGCGGCCAATCAGGGCAATGTAATTGCTGAAGCGGCTGGTGAATGCAGTGGCGCTGAACTTTGACCTGTTCATCATCCACGAGGAGGTGATCTCGGCATGGCGGCCACGTTCCGCCTGCAAATCGGGGTTCCCCTTTTCATAGGCATCCGTGGCCACATGCACGCCGTCTGCATACAGCTCGAAGTTCGAAGGCGCGCGTTCTACCCTGGAGACCGAGCCACCAATGGACCAGCCCTGCCCGATTGGCGTCGTGTAACCCAGCGAGAATGACTGGGGCTGGAAGCTGCGATTCAGGCCAGGGCCTGAGGTAACGCCGCCGCCAGCCACTGGCCCTGTTGCCGGAGACAGGCCTGTGCTGACCGCATCCACATCCACTTGCTCGGTGCGCAGGCCGAACTCAAATACCCCACTGTCCTTGTTGCCTGGGCTGGCGGTGAATATGGCAAAAGCGCCTGATTGCCTGGTGTTTGTGCCGGGTACAAAGGCTTCTTCACCGATGGCCGAGAAATCGCTGCGTTCAAGCTGCAGTCCA
>DASUDJ010000006.1:0-2586 GCA_036275635.1 Limnobacter sp.
TCCACAGCCTCTGCGGCCAACGCAGTCAGTGCAAGCCCACCCCCTTCTCCATGGTTGTCAGCCCGCAACACCAGGATGATGTACTTCAGGCTCACCACCAACACCAGGGCCCAGAAAATCACGGACACCGAGCCGGTCAGGTTGGCTGCATTCAAGGCCACACCACCGCTTTCAGAAAATATTTCCTTCACGGTGTAAAGGGGGCTGGTGCCGATGTCGCCGTAGGCCACCCCAATTGCCCCCAGGGTCAGGGCCGCCAGCCCGGCATGTCGTGAAGAATTCGAATCAGCCTTGACCATGCAGGGCTCCATGATTTGAACACAGCCCGGATGATGCAATGCATCATATTAGGAAGTTATAAGGAAGTTAACTTGCCGGAAAGAAACCCCGAATGGGCACCTTATTCACCGGGCAGCAGGCGATAGCCCACCCCGGTTTCAGTCAGGATGAAATGCGGGTCTGCCGGATTGGCTTCAATCTTGGCCCTTAACTGGCCCACGTACAGGCGGGTGTACTGGGTGTGTTCCGCAAACTCCGCACCCCACACATCCACAAGCAACTGCCTGTGGGTTACAGCCTGCCCTGCGCTGCGAACAAGCCGTGCCAGCAGTTCATATTCAGTGGGCGTCAGTTTCAGTTCAGACCCATTCAGGTTGACCCGCCGCAACTCCAGGTCGATGTCCAGCCCGTCTCGCTGGTACAGTCGGATGGCGGGCCTGGCCAGCTTGCCCCTGTGCCGAAGTGCCACTCGGATGCGTGCCAGTAACTCCGGCACGCTGAAAGGTTTCACCAGGTAGTCATCCGCCCCGGCATCCAGCAAATCGATCTTGCTTTGCTCCTGCGGACGGGCGGAAATCACGATCACGGGCGCAGTGCTGCTTCTGCGGGCAAGGTCCAGGAAACTTCGCCCATCTCCGTCGGGAAGGCCCAGGTCCAGCAGGAAAAGATCAAATGGCTGGGCGGCGGCGTGGTGGGTCAACAAGGCGCTGGCCTCTGAAAGACTGGCTGCCGTGGCCACCGAATGGCCCTCGGCCTGCAAGGTGTTGCGCAGGGCCCTGGACAATTCACGGTCATCTTCGATCAGCAGGATGTGAATGCGCATGAAAGGGATCAGGATCTGGGTGGCCGCAAGGGCAGACAGAACAGGATGCGGGAACCGCTGGGCTCACGGGAGGAAATCTGGAGTGAGCCATTGTGCACCGCTGCCACAGCGCGGCACAACTGCAGCCCGATGCCCAGGCCGCGGGCGCGATCTCCACTGACTGCCGAGCCAACGTCGCCAGTCGCAGCAACGTCAAATCCCCTTCCCTGGTCACTGACCTCGAAGCAGACTGTTTCACCCTCCCTGCTGACCTGCAACTGAACCGTGCTCGCTGCCCCCGAGTGGCGGGCTGCATTGTCCAGCAGATTGTCGATCACCTGCTCCACCAACATGATGTTGCATTCAAGCAGTGGCAAACCAGGTTCCACCTTCACATCCGGCAGTTGAGCGGCATTACGCTGGCGCAGGCGCTGAAGCACGGCCGAGACAATGTCTTCCGCAGACTCTTCCTGCATGGGCACGGACACACCTTCTCCACTCAACCTTGCCAATGTCAATGTATTGTCAGTCAGTCGAAGCGCCTGACCAGCCTCGGCATAAATCAGCTCTGCATGCTGGCGCACCTGGTCCGCCTCAAGTCGTCCGCCCTGTTCAACAATCGCAGAGGCGCAGGTCATGATGCTGGCCAGGGGCGTTCTTTGGTCATGTGCAATCGAGGTCAGAAACAGGCTGCGGGTTTTCTGGTTGTGGGCAGATTCCCGCTCACTTTGCATTCGCAAGAGGTTTTCCCTGCGTTCGCAGGCCAGGCCCATCTGGTCAAGCAGGGCCTGCGCATGGCTGACCCATCCATCGGCTGCCTCAAGGGCGCCTGGACCAATACACAGGCAGGCGCCATAGGCCCTGAACTTGCCACGCATGGGCAAGTAAAGGTCTTCCAGGTTGTCGTATCTGCCGGTGTTGCAGCCGAGAGGGCGATTTTCCTTCAGGCAGGCTGCAAAACCCTCCTGCTGCACCATGCCCAGCATTTCCCTTTCCGGATATTCCGGTTTCTGAAAACCCAGCACAATGCGGCAGGCACCACCAGCCTGCTGAAAGACGAGCTGGTGCAACTGCGGCAGCAGCAGCTGTGGATCATCTGATTCACGAAGGGTTTCACTCCACTGCATCAATTGCATCATCCTCTGGGCATGCTGACGCTCAAGACTGGCCAGCTGCTTTTGCCTGCGCAGCAGGTAGGTCATCAGGGCTGACACTACCATCATGGTCACCAGGAGCATGCCATGCTCATGCAGGTCCACATGAAGGGTATTCTGCGGCGGCACCATTTCATAATTGAACATCAGGACCGCAAGACCGCTAAACAGCAGTGAAATGCGCAGAGGCAGTACCAGCGAGTACAGGGAAGACGCCAGGATAAGCAACACCGGGGAGCTGGCCAGGTTGACCCAGTCAGGCGGGAACTTCAGAAGAAGGATCAGGCCAGCCCACAAAGCCACGCCGGCAGTGCCTGATGTAACCGGGATAGTTTTCATGCGTTTATTGTA
>DASUDJ010000007.1:0-6757 GCA_036275635.1 Limnobacter sp.
GCGCCTGAACGAGCGCCATTATGGCGACCTGCAGGGACTGAACAAATCCGAGACAGCCGCCAAGTTTGGGGAAGAGCAGGTGCTGATCTGGCGCAGGGCGTATGCAATTGCACCGAACCCACTGAAGGTGGACGACCCCCGGTTTGCTGGCAATGACCCCCGCTATGCCAAGCTGAAGCCTGAGGAAATTCCACTGACTGAATGCCTGAAAGACACCGTGGACCGTGTAATACCGCTGTGGAATGATGGAATTGCACCGGCCATCAGGGCTGGCAAAAAGGTATTGATTGCAGCCCATGGCAACTCCCTGCGGGCCCTGATCAAGTACTTGGACAACCTCAGCGAAGAACAGATCCTTGCAGTGAATATTCCCACAGCACGCCCACTGGTGTACGAACTGGATGAAAACCTGAAGCCGATCCGCAGCTATTACCTGGGTGACCAGGCTGAAATCGAGGCGGCCATGGCAGCAGTGAAAAACCAGGGCAAGGCGAAGTAAGCAGTCGTGATCCATTTTCCGGCAAAGAAAACCTGCCTTGGCAAAAGCATCGGCCTGCTGCTGTTGATCAGCAGTGCCCTGCTTTTGCCGGGAACAGGCCACGCCCAGACCACTCAGCGAGACCCTGACCGACTGAGACAGGAACGGGAGGAGGTGCGCAGGAAGCTGGATGCCTTGAAGAAGGAAATCAACGAAACCAGCGGCGAGAAAAAACAGGCCGCCAAGGCCTTGAACCAATTGCAGCAACGGCTGGAAAAAACACAGAACAGGCTTGCTGAACTCGACAGGGATCGGGATTTGCTGGAGGCTGACATCCGCAGGCTGGGCGCGGAAGAAATAGAAATGCGCGCCGCAGTGGAACAAACCCGGGACAGGCTGGCGGAAGTGATGCGCAACCAGTACAGGCGGGTGGAAGTGAACCCGACCCAGGCCTGGCTTGCCGGAAAATCAGCCAGCGAGGCGGCCCGTGAAAGTTACTGGTATGACCGCATTTCTGCTGCAGAACGCGATCTGGCCACCCGGCAGGCCACGCAAGCCCGCGAACTGGAGGCCATCCGGCTGGGACTTGAAAAGAAACAGGACCGCCTGGAGACCACGATAGCCGAGCAGAACAAGAGTCAGCGTGAGCTGATGGCCCAGCGGGAAGAGCGCAACCAGTTGCTGGCCGACCTGAATTCGAAGCTGAAAAGCCAGGAGCTCGAGCGCAAGCGTCTGCAGCGGGATGATGCCCGGCTTGGAAACGTGATTGCAGAAGTAACCCGCGCAATCGAGGAGGCACGCCGCAAGCAGGCACAGGCAGCGCAGCAGCAAAAGCAGCAACAGAAGCAGTCAGGCAAACAGGACAAACCTTCGCGGGGCAAGGCACCCGAAAAACCGGATTATTCTGCACCGCCACCGATGCCCAGCACCGGGGAGTTTGCAAAACTGAAGGGGCGCCTGGTGCTGCCGGTGCAAGGCACGGTCGTGGGCCAGTTTGGTCAAACCCGGTCAAAAGACGGGCAGGGACCCTCCTGGAAGGGGATTTTCATTGCGACAGATGCCGGGCAGGCTGTAAGGGCCGTGGCTGACGGCCGGGTGGTTTTCTCTGAATGGCTGAGGGGATTTGGTGAAATCGTGATTCTCGACCACGGCGATCAGTTTCTGAGCGTGTACGGCAACAACGGTAAATTGCTGAAAAGATCAGGGGATTCAGTCAAAGCAGGTGAGACTATTGCGGAAACAGGCAATAGCAGTGGTAACCTTGATACAGGTTTATACTTTGAACTCAGGAATCAGGGACAACCCTTCGATCCTATTTCATGGACCAAAGGTCGGTAGGTATTATGCGTCAAAAATTGCGGCAAATCAGCCTGGTGTCGGTCGGTGTAGTGGCCGGTGTTCTGGTCAGCGTGGGCATCAGTGCAGTGGCCCAGCGTCAGCAACCTGAAGCGCTTCCCTTGAGCGAACTGCGCCAGTTCACGGAAGTGTTCGGCGCAATCAAGAACTTCTACGTGGAACCGGTCGGGGACGACAAGCTGTTCAACGGCGCGATCAGTGGCATGGTGGCCAACCTGGACCCTCACTCCAGTTACCTGGATGCAGAAGCATTCAAGGAACTGCGGGTGGGCACGCAGGGCGAATTCGGCGGACTGGGTATTGAGGTGGGCACTGAAGACGGCTTCGTGAAGGTGATTTCGCCAATTGAAGACACGCCCGCTGCAAAGGCAGGTGTGAAGGCCGGCGACCTGATTGTCAAGATTGATGACAAGCCGACCAAGGGCATGAGCCTGTCGGATGCAGTCAACCTGATGCGTGGCAAGCCAAAGAGCGAAATCCGCCTCACCCTGCTGCGCAAGGAAGTCGAGAAGCCGATCGAGATCAAGATTGTTCGCGACGTGATTCGGGTGCAAAGCGTGAAATCTAAAATGCTGGAAGACGGCATTGGATACGTGCGCATTACCCAGTTCCAGGAGCACACGGGTGAATACCTGGTAAAGGCAATCAACAACCTGCAGGCCAAGACCCCCATGAAAGGCCTTGTGCTCGACCTGCGCAATGACCCAGGCGGCTTGCTGAATGCGGCCGTGGGTGTGAGTGCGGCATTCTTGCCCCAGAATACATTGGTGGTGTCCACCGACGGACGCACTGAGGATTCCCAGCGCAAGCTGGTGGCCGGTCCTGAAGATTATCTGCGGGGACGGGAGAAGGACTACCTGAAGGAGCTCAACCCGATTGCGAAAACAGTGCCCATGATCGTGGTGGTGAATGGCGGTTCGGCATCTGCCTCGGAAATTGTGGCCGGTGCCCTGCAGGACCACGGCCGGGCCAAGGTGCTGGGTACACAAACCTTTGGCAAGGGCTCGGTGCAAACCATTCTGCCCCTGAACAACAACACGGCCATCAAGCTGACCACGGCCCGGTACTACACACCGAAGGGCCGCAGCATCCAGGCCAAGGGCATCGAGCCTGATTACGTGGTCACTGAAACACCCGAGGGCGATATTGTTGAACGGGTGCGCGAAGCCGACCTGACCCGCCACCTCAGCAATGACAAGGGAGAGGAAACTCCTTCCGAAAAGCGGGCTGAAAGCAACAGGAATGCGGACATGAAGCCGATTGTTTTTGGCGAAAAGGACGACTACCAATTGCAGCAGGCCATGAATTACCTGAAGGGCAAGCCAGTGGTGCAGAACCGCAAGGGTGCACAGACCGCCAAAACTGCCAAATAAGCGAAAGCCGATGGAGCTTCGCGACCTGAATGACGAGGAGTTGCTGCGCTACTCCCGTCATATCCTGCTGGATGAAATCGGTATTGAAGGGCAGTCCCGCATTGCCAGTGCCAAGGTGCTGGTGGTGGGTGCCGGAGGGCTGGGCTGCCCAAGCGCCCTTTACCTGGCCAGCGCTGGCGTGGGCACGATCTTCATCGCGGATGATGACGAGGTCGACCTGACCAACCTGCAGCGGCAGGTGCTTCACACCACCTCAAGGGTAGGCATTGCCAAGGTGGAATCTGCAAAAACCCACCTGAATGAACTGAACCCCTGCAGCACCGTGGTGCCGATTGCTCACCGGCTGGAGGGAGATGAACTAGAGCAACTGGTTGCGCAGGTTGACCTGGTGCTGGATTGCTGCGACAACTTCAAGACCCGGCATGCAGTGAACCGCGCCTGCGTGAAATTTGGCAAACCGCTTGTTTCAGGTGCTGCCATCCGCCTGGATGGGCAACTGGCTGTGTTCGAACTGGACAATCCTGAAGCGCCCTGTTACCACTGCCTGTTCCCTGAAGGGGATGATGTGTCTGAGGTACGATGTGCCACCATGGGTGTTTTCGCGCCGTTGACCGGTGTAATCGGCACCCTGCAGGCCAGCGAGGCCTTGAAAATCCTGGCTGGCTTCGGAAAGCCGCTCTACAGCCACCTCATGATTTACGATTCCCGCAGCTGTGAATTCACACGCATGAAAATCCGCAAGGACCCCCACTGCGCAGTGTGTTCTAGCTAAAAATGCGCAGTGCGTATTGCCTCAAACTGCCTGATGCGGTGCCGCACCTTGCCATTCAATTGCCTGGGTTTGAAACCCAGCCCGGGAAAGGTGATCCAACTGGTCTGAATGCCATGCCGCGAAGCCTGCTGCAAGTGGCCCAGGGTGTCATCCACCAGCAGGGCCCGCTTGCCATTCAGTTTGCTTTTCAGGTTGGGCCACAGGATTGAGGCGGGCTTGGGCCGCCAACTGCGGTGAACCACCATGTCTTCAATTGCAATAACCGCATGGAAATGGCGGTACAGGCCCAGTTCCTTGCACAGCGCAACCGCGTAGGCACGCGGTGCATTCGTCAGCATGATGCGCAGGCCCGGCAGGCGGGCAAGCCGGTGGGGTACACTGCCATGGCGGAAGCTGAGCTGCTTGAGGCCCTCGAAGCGGTGGGTATTGGCCAGGAAGTGATGGGGGTCGGTCTTGTGATGCCGCATCATGCCCAGCAGGGTGGCACCATAACGCAACCAGTAACGGGTGCGAAGTTCGCTGGCCTGCAAGGCGTCAAGCTGCAGGTGCTGCTGAAGGTACTGGGTCATCTGCCGGTTGATCTCGGGCAGAATATGCCTGGAGGCATGATGAAGGGTGTTGTCCAGGTCGAGCAGGTACACTTTGCCGGGAAGGTTGGCGTGGGGACGACGGATATAACGAATGCGCAAGACGAGTGAACCTGAATTGAATTTTCATCCTGAATTCTGCCAGGATACCTTGTGTCATTCTGACACCGCACAGCAATGCGGTCTAGACAACACCTGCCCGCCCGGCTTGCTGAACAACCTGTCCCGCCTGTCTGCCCTGCTGGGCGAAATACAGCAGTACCTGAATATTCCACCTGGTGCGTTGAAGATCAACAGTGGCTTCCGGGCAGAGGCCCTGAATGAGAAAGTGGGAGGAGTGCCGAATTCCCAGCATTGCCTCGGCCTGGCTGCCGACATTGTCTGCGGTGAATTCGATTCGGCCCATGCACTGGCCTGTGCAATTGAGCACTCGCCCTGCGAATACGACCAGCTGATACTGGAGTTCGGCAAATGGGTGCATGTGTCTGCAGCACCCGAGGACCGGGCGCCGCGCAGGCAGTGCTTGAGTATTTTCAGCAAGAATGAAGGCTACCTGGAAGGGATAGTGAAACGATGACATTGATTCAGAACATGACACGCAAGACCCGCCTGGCCGCCCTGCTGGCACTGCTGTTTGCCGCGCCCGCCTGGGCCGCTGGCAACTCATGCAAGAGCCTGGGCAGGCACGTGGCAGACACCGATTTGCGCTTCAGCCTGACCCACAGCCAGGTGCCTGGAGAGTTGGCCACCAGCAGCCACAAGCTGAGGGTGGCGGGTACCCAGTACAAGCTGGAATCAACCTCACAGGCCAAAGGCCTGCTGGCGCTGCTCTATTCTGGCCAGCTGACCCAGAAAAGCGAGGGGCTGGTGGATGCACAACTGGGTCTGACACCGCTTTACTACTCGGAGCAGCGCGGCAAGAAACCGCTGGCGGAAACCCTGCTGAATGCAGAAACCCAGAAACTGGTATTCAAGCGCAATGGCGAGACAGCCCCCTATGAAAAAGGCCTGCAGGACAGGCTGAGCATGATTTACCAATTGTCGGCTCGCCTGCGCTGCAGCAACGACCTGAAGCAAGGGGACCAGGTGACCCTGCGCGTGATGAGCACCGGCCGGGTTGGCACCGAGGTATTCAGGCTGCAGAAAAGTGAAGAACTGCTGTTGAACCTGGGCCAGGGTGAACGCAAGGTCAGCTCGCTTCAGTTTGAGACAAAGCCTGAGGAACCGGGTGATGAAATCGTGCGCATCTGGTTTTCAAAAGACCTGGAATGGCAACCCGTGAAAATCCAGATCATGGATTCCGAGGGGAAATCAATTACCCAGACCTTGATTGGCATGGGTCCTCAGAAAAGCTGATTGCAGATCAGTTTTCCGCTGGCACACGGCGCAGCAGGTTGGGGTCCGCCTGCAGCACGGGCAAATCAACCTGGTGGCGCTGCCCGCTGCGACGCATCACGGCGTAGGTGGGGCCGACCTCTTCCAGTGTCCAGCCATTGGCCACTTCATCCCCAACCCGCTTTGACTGCGCCGGTTGGCCTTCAATCGACATCACGGCCGCACCCTGGCCCGCACTGTTTGCAAAAACACCCACCAGGTTGACAGATGGCGGAGTCAAACCACCGGCTGTTTCAACACCCATGAGGCGTGCCTCCGGTGAATGGTCCACCTGGTAGCTTGCAGAGGCCTGAGAAGGCATGGCCGGTGCCACCTGCGGCGCCGGCTCCAGGAACCGTATGACAATCCAGACAGCCAGGGCAGTGCAGGCCAGCCACAACAACAGGCGCAAAGCCGGAATAACTGCAGGGTAGAGACCTGAACCTGCGTTCGGGATTTTCAGTGCGAATTTCATGAAGCGGTATTCTGGAATTGGTTTGCATTCATCATAACCCGCCAGCCGCTCAAGCCATGAATTCAAATCAAGAAAAAAAACCGGCTACCCTGCACGGGCAACCGGCTTTCAAGCCATGCTTCAAGATTGTCGGCATGCTTTGTTGCCGACGCCAGCAGTATGAGGATGTAAAGGCGGGCGGGATAGACCCTGTTTATGTGACATGGCCCGGTGCTTTACGAATGGGCGGCCCCCTTGCCGGACCCACGTGTTGGCGGGGCTGGAAGTGGCGGCCCATCAATTGTTCGTAAAATGGGTGTAACCTTCGACAAGGACAATCCTTCAACTTTTTATGGTGTGTAT
>DASUDJ010000008.1:0-4856 GCA_036275635.1 Limnobacter sp.
TCCTGCGGTCTGGATCGCAATCCGTGCTGGGCATCACAGGATTCATTTCCCTGACCGTGGTGGCCACCCTGTTCATCCTGCCAGGTTGGCCCCACATTCTGCGGCAGACCCGTCAGCTGTTTCCACCCCATGTGTGGCAGCGGGCCGAGCCCTTGTTTTCCGAGATTGACCAGGTCATGACCGAGTACATCAAGGGCCTGCTGACTGTGATGCTGTTCCTCAGTGTTTTTTATTCTGTGGGCCTTAGCCTGGTGGGGCTGCAAAGTGGCTGGGCCATCGGCATGCTGGCCGGTGTGCTGTGCGTGGTGCCCTACCTGGGCTTTACCGTGGCCTTGCTGGTTGGGCTGCTGACAGCTGCACTGGAATTGCAGGGTTTCCTGCCGATTTTCTGGGTGCTGGGCGTGTTTGTGGCGGGCCAGTTTCTTGAGGGGTTCATCCTGACGCCGCTGGTGGTGGGCGACAAGATCGGCCTTTCAGCCCTGGCCGTGATTTTTGCGCTGGCATTTTTTGGCGCAATTTTCGGCCTGGTCGGTGTGTTCATTGCACTGCCCCTGGCAGCAATCTGCAAGGTGGCTTATGTGCATGCATTTGCCCGCTACCAGCAAAGCCAATACTACCGGCAGGGGTTGTGAATGAAAAAAACCGGCCAGCCTTTTCCGGGCTGCCGGTTTTTCAGAATGCAGATGATGAATCGATCAGGCTGCGTTGGCCTTCAACTGGCTGTTCATTCGGGCACGGATTGCATTCGCAATTTCAGTGTTGGGCTTGCGACCTGAACTTTCGACCGAGGCCACGAAATTGTCGATTTCCGTCAGGAAGCGGCTGTTGTCATGCATCCAGGGGTGGAAGTCTGACTTGAAGTAATCCATGAATTCACCGTTGGCCACCGGCTTGCGCAGCACGCCGACTTTCTTGCCCCACAGCATGCTGGTCACAGTCCAGAAGCCTTTCAGGTGGCCACCCTTGATGGTTTTGTCTGCAAACACCAGGCGCATGTGGAAATAGGCTACCAGTGGCCAGAACAGGGCGGTGGCAATCACCATCGCAGAGCGGCGCAGGAATCGGTTGTAAAGGGTGTCGGGCAGCACATGGTTCCACACATCGTAGGCCACAGCCTTGTGCTCGGTTTCCTCGTAGGAATGCCACATCCACATCTGCTTGTAGGCCGGGTCTGACTTTTCGCCCAGCACTTCCGGATTGCGCAGCACCTGGTCAGCCAGCAGGGCCGTGTAGTGTTCCAGGGCGATGGTTCCTGCCAGGGTCAGTCGCTTGCCCAGGGTTTTCTTGATGAAGGCCAAAAAGCCCCACAGGAAGTTGTCCAGTTTTGAGGCGGGCAGGCCGGCACGGTCCAGCATTTCGTTGTATTCCACGTGTTCGCGGCTGTGCATGGCTTCCTGGCCGATGAAGGCCACCACGGCTTTTTTCAGTTCAGGATCGGTGATGTCATCGAGGTAGGCGCGCACCGCATCCATGAACATGCGCTCGCCCGCCGGGAAGAACAGCGACAGGGCATTCAGGAAATGGGTAACATGGGGGCCGCGCTCATGCCAGTTGGAAACTTTTTCCTGGGGCAGATTCAGCTTGACGTCACGGCGGACGGGCATGATGTTTTTCAGGGTTTGACTCCTGCACTTGTTTATTGTTCTTGTCACGATTAAACGTGACATTACTCAATGTAACAATAAAGTTTCAGGGCGACAATGCCAAAAACTGAGAAACCTTTCTAGAAACACCTTGGGATTTACCCGGGGTTTGCACCCCGGGGCATGAGATCAAAGGGCGGCTTTGAAGCGGTCTGGAACCGGTGTGGATCTGCCTGTCGCAGGGTCAACCCACACCATTTTTGCGCTGCCGGTGGCCGCCAGTGTGTCGGGTGAGTCGCTGCGGCTCAATTCATAATGCTGCACCAGGCTGCTGCGTCCCATCTCACCGGCCAGAACTCTTATTTCTACGCTGCCGGGGGCTTTCAGTTCTTTCAGGAAGCTGCATTCCGCATGCACGATGACCACGTAGGCAGGGTTGCCATCAATTTCCTGTGGGAATCGGTCCAGCCATTCCACCCGCGCCTGTTCAAAAAAGCGGAAGTACACCGTGTTGTTCACATGGCCAATTGAATCCATGTCACCCCAGCGCAGGCCCAGGGTGGTGCGGTAAATTTCTTTCATGTCGGTTCAGCGTTGCTGGTTGCGTTGTTCCGCCCGCCATTCCCAGGGGGCCTTGGGGGAGGGGCGGCTCCACAGGCCTTTTCGAGCCTGCCGTGCTTCATTCTCCGCATGTTCATAGCGTTGACGGTCTTCAGGGCTTTGGGTGCGTGCATATTCACGATACCACCAGGCGTGCCCTGCCTGCACAGCCTGCAGGTTGATGTCGGTTTCGCCTTCGCACTGGCGTTCCTGGCAGGAGTCGACAGGAATCACCACCTTGGCCACCTGGCGCTTGTACCGGTCGGTGTCATTCACCAGGATTTTCACTTGCCTGTCCAGCACCTGTTCTGCCAGCCAATCGCGGGAGGCCTCGCCCGAGGCCTGTTTCATTTCGGGGGCATCAATGCCATGCATGCGAATCTTGTGAACTGCACCATCCGTGTTGCGCACGGTCAGGGTGTCACCGTCTGCCACCTTGGTGACTTTCGCAAGATAGAAACTGCCTGCATTCATCTGTCGGCTTTCACCGGGCAGTGTTTCTTTGGCGATCGGGCCTGTACCGGGACCATACGGGCTGAAGTAGTAACTCAGCAGGGCCAGCAACAGCCCCAACAACTTCAAGATCATATTGGGTTTGATAATTTTCAAGGTTAAGATGGCTGAAAAGCCCGCACAACAAACAAAAAGCAGCCGAGCGTATCATGGACAGAGTCTTACTGCAGTTCAACAATGACAACACCGTGGCCACTGTGGCCCTGAACCGGCCTGAAAAGCACAATGGTGTGGATTGGGCCATGCTGAAGGCGGTTCGCAAGGTTCAGCAGCAACTTTCAAAACATGCAAACCTTCGTGCAGTGGTGCTGAAAGGCGAAGGCCCTTCCTTTTGTGCCGGACTGGATGTGAAATCCGTCATGAGCAACCCCAGGACCGCCGCAGTAATGTACGCCAACCTGTGGTTGCCCATGCGCAATATTTTCCAGACCTGGAGCATGGGCTGGCGCGACCTGGGTGTTCCGGTAATTGCACAGATTCACGGCAACTGCTTTGGGGCCGGGATACAGCTTGCGCTGGGAGCCGACATCCGGGTGTGTTCGCCTGATGCGCAATTGTCGATCCTGGAAGCCAAGTGGGGCCTGGTGCCTGACATGGGTGGCGGCGCCCTGTTGCGTGAACTGTTGCCGGTGGATGTGGCCAAGGAGCTGACCATGACAGGACGCATGTTGAGTGGCCAGCAGGCCAAGGAGATGGGCCTTGTGACCCATGCGGTGGCCAATCCGGAAGAGAAGGTACAACAGCTGGTGCAGGAAATCCTGACCCGTTCACCCGACTCGGTGGCCGCCAGCAAGTTCATGCTGCAGCGGATATTCGGCCTGGATGAGGATGCCCACCTGACCCAGGAGCGGCGTTGGCAGCGTCGCCTGCTGGGTTTCAAGAACCAGCGCATTTCGGTCGCGAAAAACAGCAGGGAGCCTTCACTGCAGTTTGCCAAGCGTCAAATTCGGTGAATTGCAGGCCAGGGCTGCATCCAGCTTTGGCCTTGCTGCAGTAACAAAGGCTTAAAAAAAGAATTACACACCGGAGACATTCCCAATGAAAGCCCTGACCCCCAATGACCAACTGTTCTTGTGGCTGGAGCGCCGCAACCAGCCCATGCATGTGGGTGGCCTTATTTTGCTGAAACCCGGCAAGGGCCAGAAAGCCAGTGATTATGTGCAGAAGGTGGTGGCTGAAATGCGCACCTTCACCGAGCCGGTGGCGCCGTTCAACCTGAGGTTGAAATCCCGCCTGGGCATGTGGTTCTGGGTGGAAGATGATGAGTTCGACCTTGAGGCACATTTCATTCACCTGTCATTGCCCAAGCCGGGACGAATCCGTGAACTGCTTGAACTGACTTCGAAGCTGCATGCCGCCCCGCTGGACCGCGGCAAACCCCTGTGGGAAGCCTATGTGATTGACGGCCTGGAGGACGGTCGCGTGGCCCTGTACACCAAGGTGCACCATGCACTGGTGGATGGCGTGGCCTGCATGAAGATGCTGCAGCGGTCCATGGCAGACAACCCGGACATTACCGATGCGCCGCCTTTCTGGGCCAACCCGAACCTGCGCGGATCGGTGCAGCGTTCCGAATCTGCGGAAGGCATGGCGACCATGCTGGGCCAGGTGGTGGACACTGCGAAAACCCAGTTGTCCAGCCTGCCCAAGGTGGTGAAGGAGGTGGGCCGTTCCCTGTGGCAAACCAGTGTGGCTGACCCCGATTTTGTGTCGGTGATCCAGGCCCCCCGCAGCGTGCTGAACCGTCGCATTACCGCATCCCGGCGGGTGGCCGCGCAAAGCTGGTCGATGGAACGTATCAAGGCCTGTGCCAATGGCCTGAACATGACACTGAATGATGTGGTGCTGGCCATGTGCGGGTCTGCACTGCGTTCCTACCTGGGCGAGCTGAATGCCCTGCCGGCACGGCCGCTGGTGGCCATGGTGCCGGTTTCACTGCGCAAGGATGACACTGCCACCGGCAACCATGTGGCGCTGCTGTTGGCCAACCTGGCCACTGACATTGAAGACCCTGTGGAGCGGATTGAAATGATTGCCCGGTCGGTGAACCACTCCAAGGAGCGGTTTGCCAGCATGAACCAGACGGAAATCATGAACTATGTGGCCACCATGATGGGCATTAGCGGTTTCAACATGCTGACCGGCCTGGCTCCCAAGCTG
>DASUDJ010000009.1:0-5121 GCA_036275635.1 Limnobacter sp.
CTGTTCCCCACCAATATTCTGGACATGGAACTGGGCGTGAATGTGTTCGACATGAGCGACCCCACCAAGCCGGTTCGCACTGCCCGCCTGGTCACGCCGGCCATGCTGTCGCCGCATGAGTCCCTGGTGCTGAGCCAGGAAGGTGGCATTTTGGCAGCCGTACTGGGCAATCCGGCCTTCGGGCCCGGAATCGTGGACGTCTATGATGTGTCGGAAGACTGCCGCAATCCGGTGCTGAAGTCATCTACTCCACTGGGTATTTTTGGGCATGAAAGTGGAATTTCCCCGGATGGAAAAACATTTTTCTCTGGCTCACCCTCCACCTCCACGATTGTGGCTGTCGATATTTCCAACCCTAGCATTCCCCGCCCACTTTGGGCTGGACGCTACGCCTCCCACGGCCTGACCATCAGCCCGGATGGCAACCGAGCCTATGTGGCCAGCATCAGGGATCCGGAAGGCATGCTGGTGCTTGATATCTCCGAGATACAGGCCCGAAAGCCCAATCCACAGGTTCGTGAAGTGTCCCGGGTCAGCTGGGACACCGTGACCATTCCGCAAAATGCAATTCCATTCACCCGCAACGGCAGAAAATACGTGATGGAAGTGGATGAGTATTCCGGCGGCAACAGTGGCCCGTCACCGGTCGGTATCCATGGCCCGGTGGTGGGTGCCGCCCGAATCATCGACATTTCGGATGAAACAAAGCCGAGGGTAATTTCCAACCTGCGCCTGGCTGTGCACAACATTGCAAACCGCGAGGCGATTGCAAATGACCCGGGCGCGCAGAACCCCACCGGTGGCTATGCGGGCCATTACTGCAACATTCCAACCCGCGTGAACCCCACGATTGTGGCCTGCAGCATGATCCTGTCGGGCCTGCGGATTTTTGACATCCGTGACCCTGCCAACCCGGTGGAAGTGGCCTACTTCAATGCACCAGTGAAGCCACGTACCCTGACCCTGCCTGCGCCGGCCAGCAACTGGGCCATGTCCAGTCCGGCCTTTGTGCCGGAGCGCAAGGAGATCTGGTACACAGACGGCTACCAGGGCTTCTACGTGGTCAAGGTCACGAATGACGCCTGGAAGTAAAAAGGCAATCAACAAGAACATCAACCCGACACGGGGGCTGAACAATCCCCGTAATTAAAACAACACGGCAGGACAACACTTCAATGGAATTTCAATACCTGGCGCTCGAGGTGGCCGACAAGGTGGCCACAGTCACCATCAACCGGCCTGACAAGGGCAATGCACTGGCACCCGATGTACTGGAAGAAGTCACCCTCATGTTCAATTCATTGGGGACCCGCCAGGATGTGAATGTGATCGTGTTCACAGGCGGTGAACGGTACTTTTCTGCAGGCTTTGATCTGAATGAAATCCGAAAGCTGGAGAAAGTCAGCAACGAGGCCTACACCGCCCTGTTCCACCGAGCCTACCGGGCAATTCTTTTCTGCGAGCAGCCGGTGATCTGCGCCGTTGGCGGCGCCGCCATTGCAGGCGGCTTTGACCTTACAATGATGTGCGACATCCGCTATGCATCCACCCGCGCAAAATTTGGCCAACGGGAAATCGTGTTGTCCCTGACTCCCATCATGGACCCCCTGTGGCGCATCATCGGCATGGGTCGCGCAAAGGAAGTCGCGCTGACGGGCCGAATCTATGATGCAGCCGAGGCCGAGCGCATGGGCTATGTCAGCCAGGTGTTTCCGGAAGGTGAACTGCTGGGCTCGGTTGGAAAGATTGCACGTGACATGGCGCAGTATGACCGCGCATGCCTTGCAGAGACCAAGCGCCTGTCGAACGTGGTACTGAACCAGGACCTGGACATGTCCATGCGCACACAGGAATGGCTGTTCCGCAGCTACATAGGATCTGAGGACAACCACAGGCGGATTGATGCCCTGCAGGAACAACTGGCTGCAGCCCGCAAAGCCAGGGGCTGATTGAATAGACTGCAAGGCAGGCCGGTTTTTATCGCAGGCCTGCCAGCTTCTTTTTGCAGTACACCTTCAATGCAGTTTCGTCCGTGCTGTGGGATGTGCGCAGGTGTTGAATCAGGGTGGTAGACACCTGCGTTCCCTTCGCGGTCAGTAAAAGTCCTTCCTGGTTGTGCAGGTCACGGGTAACCAACATGCCGGGCACCAGTTCTCGGCTGTCCCGTATTTCCTCATCTTCCCTGGGAGCGGCTTCCAGCTTGGTCAGCACGGCAGGCAGCAGATCCACCACTGCTGGATCATAACGCTTGCCTGAACCCTGTTGAATGAATTCCACTGATTCAGCCATGTTCAGTTTCCGGGTTGCCAGCCAGCCCAGTTGAAGCTCATCCCAGTCTTCCGCAACGGCCAGTATTTTTGCGCCGCGGCTTATTTCACGGCCGGCGAGCCCATCAGGAAAGCCCTGCCCATCAATCCGCTCATGATGCTGTCGAATGTATAGTGCAGCAGAATTCAGTTCCGGTAGGGCCAGCAAGGCTGTTTGTCCTTTCAACGGATGCCTCTGCAGCATTTGCCTGGAGGTGGCATCCAGCACGGAAATTGGCGAGGTCAACAGTTTTTCCGGCAGGCCGGTTTTGCCGATGTCATGCAGCAGGCCGGCAATGTAGATGTCCCGAACTTCGGCATCCGATAAATTCATTTCCTGGGCAAACAGGCGGGCCATTTCAGCCACGCGCCGATGGTGGCCCGCCATGTCCGGCGCACTCATGTCAATCAGGTTCGAGAAAACCTTTACCGCATTCAGAAACTGGGTGTTCAGGTCAGCGTAGGCCTGCTCCAGGAACAGGTTGGTTTGCTCAAGCTCCTGGGTGCGGGCCTGCACACGCTGGTCCAGTTCCGTGTTCAGGGCATTCAGTTCACGCACTTTCAGGGTCAGTTTCTGGGCCAGCAGGTCACGCTCGTTTTTCAAGGATGACAGGTGAATTTGCTGCCTCAAGGTCAGCTTCAACTCCTCGTCATTCCAGGGCTTGGTCATGTACTTGTCGACATGGCCCTCATTGATGGCTGCGATGGTGGAATTCATGTCCGCATAGCCAGTCAGCAGGATTTTCACGCACTGGGGGTTTGATCGACTAAGTGCAGCCAGCACTTCGACACCCGTCAGGACAGGCATGCGCATGTCGCAGATCACCACGGTGGGCTGCAAGGTCTTGGCTATTTCAAGGGCCTGGACCGGGTCGGTCGTGCATTCAACGCTGTACGGTTCGCCCCGCAGTGTGCGGCGAATTGCATTCACCACATTCACTTCATCATCAATCACCAGGACCGCACTTTCAGCAGCAGTTTCCATGAACTCAGTCTCCCAGCAAATTCATCAGTTCAGCTGTCGCTTTCTGGATGTCTTCCACCAGCACATCAAAACCTGGCTCCTGCGGTGCAGGCAGATTCAGCCTGCGGAAGACCTCGGTTGGAATGAATGCGGACTGCGGCTGGCCATCAAGCAGCAAATGGGCGATCTGCAGTATGTTCTGCAGCAATGCATCTTCCACTCCGGGCGCTGCATACTGGGCTTCCGCAGCCTTTGAAATATCCTGCGGAAAATTCCACTCAGACAATACAGCACTGCCCATTTCTGCATGGTCTGTAAGAAACAGTGCCTGCTCTTCAAGCAGCAGGGTATGGCCCTTGGCCTCGCTGGTCAGCAGTTCGGGATATTCTGCGGGAAACTGGTGCAACATCACCAGGCAACCGAGGTTGTGGAAAAGGCCAGCAGTAAACGCATCTGAATCGGTGAAACCAGCCTTTTCGGCAAGAACCTGGCAGGCGGCGCCCATGGCCAGGGACCGCTTCCACAGGACAGACAGGTCAATCGAGTTCCAGGGCGGTGTCTGCACCAGGCCTTTCAGCACCTCGACCTGTATGAAACTCCGGGCCCTGCGCATGCCCAGCATCATCAGTGCTTCTTCAACAGAGGAAATCTGGCCACTGACGCCGAAGAACGGAGAATTTGCAATATGCAGAAGCCTTGCACCAATACCCGGATCAAGCCGCAGGTGCTCCGACAACTCCTTCAGGCTGAGGTCTTCGTGCTGGATGCGGTCCAGCAGTTTGGGCGCACCCACGCTGAGCGCTGGCAGGTTCAAAACACCACACAGGTGGCTCATGCTATGCCCTCCTTCACTGCCTGGACAATGACCATGCAACCGGATGAGTTGCTGCGTATGCCCATCGGTTTGACATTCACTTTGAGGTAAGCCGAACCGCACTGGATGATCCTGTCGGCATTCTGCCGGGTGTCGCTCATCAGGTAGTCATTCAGAAAATCTGCCAGGGGCTGGGGCAGATCGTGCAACATGCCACCCAGTACACAATCGCCGTGAAGTTGCAGCAATTCGGAGGCCTCCTGGTTGATCCAGACCAGCTCGCCTGCTTGGTCCAAGCCCAGGAGGCCCAGCGGCAGGTGATCTATCATTTCCTGCAACACGCCCACGACCGAGGTGTCGCGTCTTATCCGCTGGTTCCTGGCCTGCAATTCCTGCTCCAGGGTGTGGTTCAGTTGGAGCAACTGGGAATTCACTTCTTCAACTTCCCGGTGCAGCCGAATGTTCTGCGCCTCCATTTCATGGCGCTGGAACGCCTCTCGTACATTCGCACGCAGTTGCTCATCATCCCAGGGCTTGGTCAGGAACTTGTAGATTGCGCCGCGGTTGATGGCCTCGGTGACAGCCCCCACCTCGGTGTAGCCCGACAGCATCAACCGGACTGTATTCGGGTACAGCTCCTTCACCTCACTCAGAAACACCGCACCGCTCTTTTCCGGCATGCGCTGGTCAGAAAGCACCACCTCAATCGGCTGGCGGGCCAGGATGTCAAAAGCCTCACCGACTGAGCGGGCTGTGTGCAGCGTGTAGCCGTCTCTGCGCAGCACCCGCAGCAATGCATTCAGTACATTCTCTTCATCATCAACCAGTAACAGGTGCCCGCCTGGCTGCAGATCAGCGATTTCGCTCAAGATGTGCTCCCGAAACCTTGCGAGGCGGGGAAACAGGGCTTTGCCGAGTCAGTCAGGGTCATGCTGCCGTCCTTCAGTTACCGAGCTTGATTACTAAGCTTTAAGGGTATACCTGTATAACGGCAGTCAATAAGAAAAGTTAAATGGTACTTCTATATTTATTTATCA
>DASUDJ010000010.1:0-2834 GCA_036275635.1 Limnobacter sp.
GCTTGACCCTTCCCTGACCAGTTCATTTTCTGCAGTGGGTTACTACGATGCCGTGGCAATTCGTGGCTTGAGCCTGAACAACTGGACCAACTACTACAAGAACGGCCTGCTGTTTGCCAATCAGGCCAAGACTCCTTTTGAAAATATTGAGCGAGTGGAGGTAATGCGTGGCCTGAGCGGATTCCTGCAGGGATTTGCCGCACCGGGTGGAGCAGTCAACTATGTGACTGAACGCCCCACAGCCGAATGGCAGCGCAGGGCGGAACTGGTGGTGGATGAATTCGGCACCTTCATGCCCGGTATTGATGTGGGTGGACCGTTGACTGAGGACGGGCGGCTGGGCATTCGAATCAATGCTGCCGGTGGCCAGGAAAACTACTTTGTGAACGAGGTGGAAACCGACCGCGGCTTTGCTTCGGTTGCACTGGACTGGCTGGCGACTGATCGCCTTTCAGTGAAGCTGGATGCACAGGTGGACCGCAGGAAAGGCACCACGCAGCCTTCACTGGAACTGAATTCTGCAGGCCAGATTCCGCAAGGCGTGGATCCAGAACGCTACCTGGGACAACCCTGGGCCACCTACAACACGCTGACCCGGGAATACGCGCTTGAACTGGCCTACCAGTTGAATGCTCGATGGAAAACCAGCCTGAAAATGAATGATGCCCACCTGTACAGGGATGATTTCAGCGCCAACATCGGCAACATTCAGCCCAACGGTGATTTCGACATCCAGGCATACAAGTCAATTGGCGAGGAAAGGGATTCCCGCAACATGGAGTTGGCCCTGAGGGGTGATGTGCAGTGGGGCAAAGTGCGCCATGAACTGGCCTTGGGTTATACGCAGCGCAAACTGGTGGCCCGGTTTGGAGACGGTGTTTTCCGCACGGTGGGGACTTCCAACCTCTACAACCACATCGTGATTGCCGATCCAGGGGGAGTGCCGGATGCGCCCTATCTCGCAATCCAGAATCGCGAGAAGGGCGTGTTCGTTTCAGACTTCATGACCTTCAACGAAAAGTGGCAGGCCTTGCTGGGGTTGCGGCAGGCCGAGGTTGAATTCTTTTCGGTATTCAGCCCGCGGGTGTATGAAGACACGGTGACCACGCCGACTGCAGCATTGATCTACAAGCCGGTGCCTGCCACTTCCCTGTATGTCAGTTACCTGGAAGGGCTGGAGCAGGGTGGCACTGCACCACTGGCAGCCAGCAACCGGAATGAGCAACTGCAGCCTGTCACTGCAGAGCAGGTGGAAGTGGGCGTGAAGCAGGAATGGATGGCGGGCCGGTTGATAACCACGGCTGCCTTGTTTGAGACCCGGGTCCCATTGGCCTACCTGGACACGCAAAGCAATGTGTTCGGTTATTTTGGCAGGCGCCAGCACCGAGGCCTGGAACTGACCGCAACAGGCGAGATGTGGAAGGGCGGGCGCATCAACGCAGGCTTGGTTGCACTGGATGCAAAAGCCTTGAGTACCGGCACGCCCGCGAATGACAACAAGGTGCCGCAGGGTGTGGCTGAAAGGCAGGCCACGCTTTGGCTGGATCAGAAAACCGGCATCGCGGGTTTGAGTGCGCAACTTGGAATTAGGCATGCAGGCAAACGCGCGCTGAACAATTCAAACAGCGTGTTTGCCCCGTCATGGACAGTGGCGGATGCTGGCCTGCGATACAGCACGAAAGTTCAGGGCAAGCCTGTTGATCTCGGCCTGCTGGTGCAGAACCTGGGTAACAAGGTCTATATCAATGAAGCCAGCTTCAGCAATATTTACTTTGGCAGCACAAGGGCGGTCAGCCTGAGTGCCAGCATGGCTTTCTGATTGCAGGTTACAGGCCGCCTGGCCCCAATCGCCTGCATCATCTGCGCAGGTAGGCCGCTGCCTGTCGGCCTGCCAGCTTGATCAAATCGCCCTGTGCAATCGACACATCCACCAGGTGCAGGCCCCAGTTGCTGCCGCCGATGAATTCACCGGGATAGTCATCTGCACGCGGGTCATCCGGATCGGCAAGGATGCTGGCTTCAAGGTAGCTGACGCCATTTGGACCCGTCTTGCATTCACCCTTGATCTGCCTTGGCATGGAATAGTAGGGCGTTGGCAGGTCCAGGTTTTTCAACCGGTCTGCATAAGGCCCACCCGGGCCGCGCGGTATCAGCAGCACCCGGAAAACAGGTGGCTGCTGAACCGGCACGATAGGGAACAGGTCTGCCGCTCCTGTTTGCCCATTCGCAAGTGCGGCCGGGTTGGTGCAAAGGGCTTTCTTTCCTTCTTCTGCACTCAGCCCAAAGCGCGGGTTTTCCAGTTGCGGGTCGCCAGCGCGGTAGGTCACATAAGCCACCACGCAGCCGGTTTGATTGCCTGATTTACAGGGAGGTACTTTCCTGAATGAACCACCCACATCTGCATTGTTGGGCACCAGCACATTGGTACCTGGAATGTGGGCAGCAATCAGGCGGCTCAGCAGTTCAGGCCGTGTCTCGATCTCTTCCGCGATCAGGCGGCGAAGAATGCCCGAGCCCTGTGAGTGACCAACCAGAATAAAACCGCGCCCTTCACTTTGATTGGCGATGTATTCCTTGAAGGCATCCAGCACATCGGCATAGGCCACTTCACCCGCATTCGGCGCAATGTCAATTCCGCCCAGCGCACCGGTGAAGGTGGTCAGCCCGAGCGCAGTCAGGGTGCGTTGCCTGTACACCGGTGCAAACTGCCTGCACACTTCGCCATAGCGGCCAAACTGCAGGGCGGTGGTTTGCTGCTCCTGCAGGTCATCATTCAGATCGGAATTGCCGGCCAGGTCAATGCTGGTGGTTGGATACACATAGAAACAATCCAC
>DASUDJ010000011.1:0-5848 GCA_036275635.1 Limnobacter sp.
CCCTGTCCGGAAAAATTGGATACATTTTCCCGGCCACCTCGGCTGACAAGACCTTTGACTGGAACCGCGGCCAGATTCCAGAAGGAGCATTGTTGATGCTGCCCGACACATTTGATACCCAGACCATACAGAACGAGGCGCTGCGGAAGGTCGCCGAGACTCTGAAGGTCTATGGCGCCTATGTGGTAGATCGGAATGAAGGCACACCTTTCTACATTTATGTCGAGAACGGTGCTGAGTCCAATTTCCCCCGCAAGTGGAGCAGGCCGGTAGAACTCGACATGAAGCGCATCCAGAAAAACCTGCGCCAGGTGGTGTCTGTGAAAGGCTGGCTTGACGGCAATGGAAAACCTTTCAACCCGGCCGAAAAGCTGAACCTGCTCTCCATGCGTGGTCCGTGGATCAAGTCAGGTGGCAAGGGGCAGGCGAGATTTGACAGCCGAACGCAATCCCTTCTGATTGATGCCACCTCGGCCCGTGTTGAATTCCAGCATGTCAAGAACAACAGCCTCAGCCGTGTAAACTGGGCCCCATTAAAGAGTGGTCAAATCTACTCTATTGAAGTGGATGCGAGCGAGCATGTCTTGTTTCAACTGCACATCACTTCCATCAAGACCGGTCGCAGCATCTATTCAAGCGACTGGTTGGGCAATGGTGAAACTGCTGAATTCACCTGGCCCTGGGAGCCAGCCAGGTATCGGCTGGCTGTCCGCAAAAATGCCAAGGACGACAAGGAGGGAAGGGTGCAGGCCCGGGTGTATCAAAAAGACAAGCTGTTCACCAACCCGCTAACCGGGGCTGCCGCGATTCCAGGCAGTTAAGCAGGTTGAAGACATTGGCCGGGGCTGTTCACACGGCGTTATTCATCATCCCGCCGGGAGCGAACCCAATCCACTTGCCGGCGGACCAGGAAGCCAGCATACAGGGACAATTTGGAGAGGATGTAAACAGGGGCTTTCAGAAGCTCTTGAGCGGAGATCACATCCCGCCCGAAGGAATGCCAGGCCAGTGACACTGAAATTGCGAGCAGCATGAAACCTGTGCCAGCCAAAGCAGGCAGGCGCAGGTCACCACTGAAAACAGCATACAGACTCGCCAGCACTGCCCACAGGGCACTCAGCATGACCAGCAGTGCAAGCGGGGGAATGCACAGGTCCAAGGCAAGAAAAAACAGTGCCCTGTCTCGCCGCAACAGGCCATGAGCCAGCTTGGGCAGGCCTTCCCGGAATATCATGGCCAGGTGGCCATGTTCCCATCGGGTTCTCTGGGATTTCACAGCCTCCGCATTGGTCGGAAAGGAGCTGACCACCAAGGCCTGTTCGCAAAACACGGGTGCATATCCCCTTTCTGCCAGCATGACGCCCAGTTTCATATCCTCCACGATTTCTCCGGTGGCCAAGGGCACACCCTGCAGCACATGCCAGGGGAACGCCATACCCGAGCCCGTCAACTGGCAAGGCAGACCCAGCAGGTGCAGTCCAAGCGGTCGCGCATGGTTCTTCACACGCCAGGCAAACTCTGCAATACGGGCCTTGACCCCGGCTGCTGTTTTGTCTGGATTTCCCATCAGGTAAAGGGCTTGAACCGGTCGGCCGGTTGCTACAGTGGCGCTGGCAAGGCAATGCAGGGTCCCCTGTTCCAGCAGGCAATCCGCATCGAGGATGATCACGACATCCGGCGGGTGGCCTGCAAGGTGACGCACGCCAAAATCAAGTGCATAACCTTTGCCTCGCAGGCGCGGATTGATTCTTTCAATCACTTCAGCCCCATGGGTTCTCGCAATTCTTGCGGTGTCATCCGTGCAGTTGTCGGCCACCACCAGGATGCGAAGGCGTGGGCAAGCCTGGGCCTGGATGGACTGCAGCGTGGGAACCAGGTGGATTGATTCATTGTGGGCAGGAATCAGTATGGCCACATGCAGTGGCTTTTCATTCGGCACGGATTGCAGGTGCTGATTGGACAAGCTGTGCCCGGGCGACCTGCGATGTGATGCAATCGCAAGGCAGGCACACAGCACCTGGATGCAGAACCAGAGCACGGGAATCAGAAGAACAAGGCCCAAGGCCGACAGCAGAACGGAGAGTATCAGCATGAGTCACCAGTGGATTCTTTCAGGGAAAGTGTTTGACTGAATGCATCGCCCGACAGGCCGCTTGAATGGGCAAAAAGTCCAGCCAGCCTGGCAGCTTCGGAATGAATGTCATGACATGCCAGCACGGCCGACTGGGCCTGCATGCCCATGGCCTGAAGAGTGATGCTGTCGGCCAGAAGGCAGCTTTCCATGTGTGCTGCCAGCGTGTCCACATCACCGGCGGCACACAGGAATCCGTTTTTTCCGTTCTCCACCAGTTCCGGTATTCCAGCAATGTAAGTGCTGATCACCGGGCGTTGCAGTGCCATGGCCTCCATCAGTACCACGGGAAGACCTTCTCCAAAACTGGGCAACACCATGGCCCTGGCTTTCAGTATTTCCTCCCTTACCTGCAGACTGCTGATCCAGCCCGTGATTTGCACGTTCCTGCGCAAGCCCAGCTGGTCGATCTGCCGTTCAATTTCCGGGCGCATTTCCCCATCACCGGCCAGAACCAGTTGAAAGTCGGGAAACCTGCTTTTCACCTTCGCCGCAGCAGCCAGCAGGATCAGTTGACCCTTCTGTTCACACAGGCGACCCACGCACACCAGTCTTGGCTCGGAAGGAAAACCGGCGGGCAGGTTGTCATGAAAGCCCGGTTCGATTCCACAGCGAACAACACGCACCTTGCTCCAGTGGGAAAAAGGAATCCAGCGATAGATCTGGCTTCGACAATACGAGGTGATGGCCACCACGAAAGCACAGTGTTTCACCTTGGCCGCCAGGTGGATGAATTCTGGCTTGTCGAATTCTTCGGGACCGTGCACGGTGAAGCTGTAAGCCGGGCCACCCAGCAAGTGGGCCAGCATGGCCACCTCGGCAGAGTTGGCACCGAAATGCGCATGCACATGCCGTATGTTTTCAGCCCTCATCCACTGCAGGGCCTTGCAGGCCTCCAGAAGGTAAACCAGGTGAAACGGCCATGGCCGGTCAGCCCTCCAGCCCATTTTCAAGGCTGCTTTCAAAGCCTTGAAGAAAAGCATCGGCTTTTCGCGCATTGTCTGAAAGCCTGCCTTCACGAGGCTGAACAAGCCATCTTTCAGCAGATAGCGGGTCTTGCTTCTCTCCGTTTCATCCACCGGGTCAGCCAGCGGAATGTCCCAGCCACGCACGGAAATTCGTTGAACCTGCATGCCGAGGGATTCAAGCGCCAGGATTTCCCGGCGAATGAAGGTGTGACTGACTTTGGGATATTGATTGACGAGATAAGCCACCTTGCTTTCGCTCATATTGCCTGGTTTCCTTTTCTGCAAAGTTTGTTTTTCAGATAAGACAGAAACACCACTTCAATGCTGTTGGGCCGCGAACTGAGCATCCAGAGCACACCCTGCACAGAGAACTGGAGCAGAAAGCCCAGCCCCAGTGTGAAAGCCAGCCAACTGGCCTGTAACCATCCAGATTCTTCAAGCGCGGGCCAGGGCGGGCTTTGAAGGAAGTAGATGCAGGGATAGACCAGCATGCAGGACAGGAGGGTGCGCCAGTTCTGAAACAATTGCTGCGACAGGGAAAGCCCGGTGACTTTTCCTGCTATTGCAAAATAAAGAAGAAGGTCGACAAGCGAGGAGGCTGCACGCCCCCACAACAGGCCGGTGAAACCGTCCAGGTGCAAACCCAGGCCCATCAGGCTTGCGCGCACGGTCACGGAGGCGATGTCACGATAGAAGGCCAGTCGGGTGTTCAGGGTTGCCACCACCGCCGACAGGCCCACACCGCCAACCGCTTCCAAGCAAAGCGCCACCACCAGCACCCTGAAAACATCAGTGACTTCAGACCATTTTGGTCCAAGGGCCAGGTCAATCAGGGGCGTGGCCAGCGCGCTGGTGACGCAGGCCACAGGCAGGAACACCAGCATCACCAGGCTCTGGGTGTTCAGGTAGGCTTTGCCCAGTTCAACCCTGTCATGGGCATGTGGCCGAAAACTTGGGGAAATCACACGCAGGGCTGCGCCCAGTGTGTCAGTGAACAGCACGGTCGACAGCCTCGCGGCCAGGGAGTATAGCCCCGTGGTCGCAGGGCTGAACATTTTCCCCACCATGAACTGGTCCATTTTTGCATTCAGGGTTTTCACAAAATTGGCGAGGGAGAGCCACATCGAAAAGCCCCACAGTTCCCTTACCCTGCTGAGTGTGAAAGTCGGTTTGAATGGATAACTGGCATAGGACACAAACAGGCCGCACAGTTGGGTTGCAAGTGTGCCGAGCACCAATGCCCAGTAGTTTCTGAGTGTGTATGCTGCAATCACCGTCACGATGAAGCCTGCCAGCTTCTGGCTTACGCCCAGCAGAAACTCCCGCTTGAAGTTCAGGTCGCGAACCAGCAGGGCCATTTTTGGATTTAGCAGGGCTCCCAGAAACAGGGACAGGCTGGACACATAGGCGATCGCCTCCAGGCGGGGATCTCCATAGAAGTCGGCAAGGCCCGGTGCGAGCAGGATCACAGCGAGGCAGAGAAGGCAGGCCCTGATGAAGCTCAATGTCCACGCGGTGCTGAAATGAGCGTCTTCCACCTTGGGCAGGTGAATCAGCACGGCGGTCATCTGCAGTTCGGTGATGGCTGCCAGAAGGGTAACCACGGCCTCCACCAGCACCACCAGCCCGTAGTCCTCCGGCTCCAGCAGGCGGGCAAGGATCAGCATGCTGCCAAGCCCAATGAATGCGGACAGTCCCTTGCCGCCCACCAGGAGGTAGGCACCCCGAAGTGACTTGCCGTTCATGGATGCGCGGAAGCGGACGTCATGCGCTGGGCAGTCGCGTAAAAGGAACCAGCCACTGCCCAGTAGTACCAGTTGTAGGCCAGGTAATCGACCACATTGTCAGAGGCATTCAGGGTCAGGTAGGACAGGATAAGGCCGAAGTAAACCAGCGAGCTGAACTGATCAATCCTGAAAAGCTTTGCAGCCTTCAGCATCTGCGCTGCGAAAAAAACTGCGAATACTGCAACAGCCAGCAGGCCACCGTCGAAGAAGCGTTCAACAAATACATTGTGTGCCCCGTAGGAACGCCCGCCCGACATCAGGAAAAACTCGGGTGAATAGTGGAAGAAACCTCCGATTCCATACCCCAGCAGGTATCTTGAAGTGCTCATCCAGTTCAGGCCGCTTTCCCAGATGTGCTGTCGCCAGGCAAAGGAATTCAGCTTGCTGTACCCCACCACCTCATTTCCGGAAAGCAGATCGGCCACCCGGTCCTGGACCGCCGGAGCAAGTGCGGCCAGGACCATGCCCACAAAAAGCCAGAGCAGGATTTTTCTGGAGAACAGGGCGCCATAAACCAGGGTGATGAGCACCAGTGCAACCCAGGCGCTGCGAGTCTGGGTGAAGACGATTGACACAAGAAGCAGGACCAGCAAGATCCATTGCAGGGTTTTCTCGACCTGGCCTGCACCCAATGCCTCACCCCTGTCCTGGAGTCGCTGAAGGTAGACCAGCACGATCAGGACCAGCAGGCAGTAGAACGCAAAAATATTCGGATGTGTAAAAGTGGCTGCAAGGCGTCCCTCCACCGCCAGTTGACCTGTGGCCAACTGGTAGATCCCCAGACCCAACGGAATGACCGAAGAAAGCACGATGACGCGCAGCAGTTTGTGAAGCTGGTTTTCCCTCGCCATCATCATTCCGATTGTGAAAACGGAAAAGTAGCTGATGAAGGCAATCATCCTTTTCAGTGCAGGCAGGAGTTCAGGTGCGTAGCTGACGCCCAGCGCCATGACCAGCAGGGG
>DASUDJ010000012.1:0-5651 GCA_036275635.1 Limnobacter sp.
TTCTGTGCGGGAAACAGCCAGCCGTGTAGGTGAAACCTCCTAGGTGGCGGGTTTGCTTGGTACTATTTTTTCATAACCAGAATGCACCGGAGAACCGCTTGAAGAAACTGCTGCTGATCAATGGCCCGAACCTGAACTTGCTGGGTTCTCGCGAACCAGAAATTTATGGTCACATGACCCTGACCGACATCGAAAAGGCACTGAAAAATATTGCTTTCACTGACGGTTTTGAATTGCTGACCTTTCAAAGCAATCATGAAGGCGCCTTGATCGACCGGGTTCACAAGGCGAAAACCGAGGATGTGCAGGGCATCGTGATCAATCCAGGTGGATACACACACACCAGCGTGGCCCTGCGGGACGCACTGGCAGGCGTGGCCATTCCTTTTGTCGAGGTGCACCTGTCAAATGTACACAAGCGGGAAAGCTTCAGGCATCACAGCTATTTTTCAGACCAGGCCGAAGGCGTGATCTGCGGGCTGGGTTGGCAAGGCTATGTGTATGCCCTGAAACACCTGGCTGCAAAGTGATTGTTATTGGAAAAACAGATCAGGGCTGAATGCCATCAGCGTGTTACTGGAATAGATGGGGTGGCATTCAACAATCAGCCCGGCAATGCAGAACCTGTCATGGAAAACCCTGAAGGCAGCATGCTCTGCTGAACGAAATCGCAATCACAGCAGTCAGACAGGCACTCAACAAGAAACACCATGTCATGAAGCACCACCCAAAAACAGGCAAGCCATTCACGCGGGGTACCGTCCCACGGAGGGTCATGGCGGGCCTGCTGATTGCCGGCCTGGCGGCCTGCGCCAGCATTGAAGACCGCAAGCCTGAACTTGACTCGCAGTTTGGCAATGCAGCATTCAAGCCACTGGTGCCGCCGGGTGCAATCCAGCAGCCGTCCGAGTGGTGGACCGGGTTTGAAAGCAGCCAGTTGAACATGCTGATGGGCAAGGCCCAAACCCGTAACCTGGATATTGGTGCAGCGGCTGCGCGCCTGCGGGCCGCACAGGCTGGTCTGGACGCTGCGCAGGCCAGTTTCCTTCCCTCGCTGAACCTGAATGTGGGTCGCCAGGAAAACACGGTGAAAGGCGTCAGCATACAGGGGCAGGCCACCAACAATCGCGGATTTTTCACTTCTGCCTCACTGGTGGCCAGCTATGAAATCGATCTGTGGTCACGGGTTCGCAACACGGCACAGGCGGCAGAATTCCAGCTGAAGGCCACTGAATATGAGCTGGCTGCAGCAAGAATTTCTATTGCTGGCCAACTGGCCAGCACCTGGGCACAGTGGGTGGCAGCGGATCAAACCGTGCGCCTGCTTGAAAAAGAGCTTTCCAGTTTCAGGACCAACCTGGAGCTTGTCGAGTTGCGATTCAGACAAGGCACCGCAGTAGCTTCCGATGTGTTGCAGCAGCGGCAACTGGCAGAGTCTGCACAGGGCAACCTTGCTCTGGCCATTTCAAACCGGGAGGTGCTGCTGAACAGCCTGGCAGTGCTGGCGGGCCAGCCACCCAATTCAATTTCGCTGGCGGGTGAAGACCTGCCCAGCTTGCCTCCCTTGCCCTCCACCGGCCTTCCCGCTGAACTGCTGAATCGCCGGCCAGATGTACAACAGGCCTGGGCACAGGTGCAGGCCGTTGACAGAAATGTTGCAGCAGCAATTGCCGCCCGTTTTCCGCAGCTCAGCCTGCGGGCCAGCTTCAGTGACCAGACCCGGAATTCCGACCTGCTGTTTGACAACTGGGTTCGAAACCTGAGCCTGAACCTGGTGACACCGCTGTTCGATGGTGGGGCGCGTTCTGCCGAGGTGGAGCGCCAGCGTGCCCTGCTGCAGCAGGCTGTGGCCCAGTACCAGAAAGCAGCCCTGAATGCACTGGCGGATGTGGACAATGCATTGTTGCAGGAAACCCAGCAACAGGCTGCAGTAGAAAGCACCCGGCGCCAACTTGAATTGGCTGAACTCAGCCTGGCCCGCCTTTTTGCAGGTTACCGCAATGGTTCGGTTGATTACCTGGCCATCCTGAATGCACAGCAAAGCACCAGCCAGTTGCGACGTAACCTGGTGAACTCACAGCAACAACTGGTGAGCTTCCGGATTGCCCTATACCGGGCACTGTCGGGCAACATACCCGGCACTGTTTCGCAATCCAGACCCGCCACAGACACACAGGCAGCGCCGCAGTCATGAACAAAACCTCTTTTTTCAAGAAGCCCACCGTGCAGATTGGCCTGGCCATCCTGGTAATCGCGGCAGGCATAGGCGGGTCAAGGCTGGTGGTGAACACGGCCCCCACCGCGACCCGAAAGCCACCGGAAAAGGCAGCCCGGCTGGTTACCACCGACATTGTGAAGGCGGGTGACCATGCAGTGGAACTGCTGGGTTATGGTGTAGTTCAGGCTGAACAGCAGTTGACCCTTCAAGCCCAGGTGAGCGGCACTGTCAGAAAAATCGGTCCGAAATTTGTGCCCGGTTCACGGTTTCAGAAGGGTGATGTGCTGGTTGAACTGGACAACACGGATTACCGGATTGAATTGCAGACAGCAGAGGCTGCCCTGGCCCAGGCCAGGGCGAACCTGACTTCCGAGCAGGGCAACCAGGTGGTGGCGCAATCTGATTTTGAATTGCTGAAACTGGATGTGGATGAGCGGGAACGTGCGCTGATTCTTCGCAAGCCCCAACTGGAAGCAGCAAAGGCGGCTGTTCAATCTGCCCAGGCTGGAGTGGACAGGGCCCTGGTGAACCTGGAGAGAACCGTGCTGCGTGCGCCTTTTGATGGCGTGGTGGTCAGCCGGCAGGCCAGCATCGGTGCGCAGGTCAGCGCATCCACTGCACTGGGTGTGCTGGCCAGCAGCCAGAACTTCTGGATCAGCGTGGCCGTGCCGCAGGCAGATCTGAAGTGGATCAATTTCCCATCGGAAGGCAAACCAGGTTCGACCGTGTGCGTGAATGACGCAAGCAGCAACCCCGGCACCACTTCCAGCAACAACTGCCACGGGGGTCGGGTACTCAGCCTGCAAACCAGCGTGCAGGACAACGGCCGACAGGCCCAGGTGCTGGTTGAAGTTCCCCGGAGCAACCAGAAAGATCCTCAACCCCTGCTGCTGTCTCAGTATGTGAAGGTTCGATTCAGCGGCGTCACCTTGAACAATGTGTTCAGGCTGGCCCCCTCGTCCATTCACGATGGCAAGGTGTGGATCAATAAGCAGGGGGAGCTTGAGATCAGGCCGGTGACACTTGCTTTCCGCGCAGCAGACCATGTGCTGGTCAACCAGGGGCTGCAGGATGGGGATGAAGTGGTGACATCCAACATCGGCTCTCCGGTGAATGGAATGGCAATACGCACCGGGCAGGAGGCCGACCGCCCATGAACAACCCGATGCGCCGCAAGGTTGACCATTCCGGCCCCTTGGCCTGGATGACCAAGAACACCGTGGCCGCCAACATCCTGATGTGGTTCTGCCTGGTCGGTGGCGTGTTTGGTTTCATGAACATGACCAAGGAAGTGTTCCCGGAATTCGAACTGGACCTGGTCACCATCACTGTGGCCTATCCGGGTGCCAGCCCGCAGGATGTGGAACAGGGCGTGGTGCTTGCAGTTGAGGAGGCGATTTCGGGCGTACAGGGCATCGTGGAGGTGAACTCCACTGCCAACGAAGGCGTGGGCACCATCACGGTGGAAATTGAAGAATCCGAAGATGGCAAGGCGGTTTATGATCGCATCAAGCAGGAAGTGGACCGCATCACCACCCTGCCCCGGGATGCAGAAATTCCGAATGTCTCTTTGAATACTCGCAGGCGGGGCGTGGTCACCTTGGTGGTGTACGGCGACACGGATGAACTGTCACTGCGCAACCTGGCCGAAGAAGTGCGGGATGGCCTGCTGCAAAGCCCGGCCATTACCCAGGTGGACCTGACTGACACGCGCGAGCAGGAAATCCACGTGGAAGTGTCGGAGTCGAAACTCAGTGCCTATGGTTTGACCCTTCAAGGCATTGCTGACAACATCCGCGCGAATGTGGTGGAAGTGTCGGGCGGGAGTATTTCCACCAAGAGCGGGGAAATCCTGCTCAGGGTGTCCGAGCGGCGGGATTTCGCGACAGAATTTGCAGCACTGCCTATTGTGTCCCCTTCGGGCGGTACACCATTGAAGCTGGCTGACATTGCGACAGTGCGGGACGGTTTCCAGAATGTGGACAAATACGCCACTTTCAATGGCAAGCCATCAATTGAAATCACCGTGTCCCGCATGGGCGAGCAAACGCCCATCGGCATTTCCGAGGCCACCCACGAGGCGCTGGACAAACTGCGCCCGCTGATGCCACCCGGTGTAGAAATCGCCGTGGTGAATGACAGGTCGGAGGTGTACAAGCAGCGACAGGATCTGCTGGCCTCAAACGCCATCATGGGCCTTCTGCTGGTGATGGTGCTGCTGACAATTTTCCTGGACTGGAAGCTGGCCTTCTGGATCAGCATGGGCATACCCACCGCTTTCCTGGGCTCGATGGTGCTGCTGCCCCTGTTCGGTGTCACCTTCAACATGATTTCCATGTTCGCCTTCATCATTGCGCTGGGAATCGTGGTGGATGATGCAATCGTGGCCGGTGAAAACATTTATGAATACCGGCAGCAGGGCATGAGCCTGCTGGACGCTTCCATACAGGGTGCGCGGGATGTGGCCATGCCGGTCACTTTCAGCATCCTGACCAATATTGCAGCCTTTGCACCCCTGCTGTTCGTACCCGGTTTTCTGGGAAAAATCTGGGCCAGCATTCCGCTGGTGGTGTGCTCGGTATTCATCATTTCCCTGATGGAAGCAACCCTTATCCTGCCCTCTCACCTGGCCTACAGCAAAGACCCGAAACCGGACAACCGCTTTCACATCTGGCAGCAGAAGTTTTCCAATGGTTTCATGGCTTTCATTGACAGGCATTACTCCCCGATTGTGCGAAAGTGCGTGGAGTACCGTTACCTGTCGCTGGCCACAGGCATTGCGCTGGTCATCCTGGTGCTGGCCTGGCCCATCAGCGGCCGCATGGGATTCGAGTTGTTTCCGGAAGTGGAAGCCGACCTGGCCGAGGTGCGCGCCCTGCTGCCACTGGGCAGCACCCGTGAACAGGTGGATGAAGTGCGTGACAAGCTGGTGGCTGCAGCCCAGGCCACGGTAAAGGCCACCGGAGGCGAACAGCAAAGCACCGGCATTTACGCCAGTGTGAATGAAAACAACATCACCGTGAAAACCTACCTGACCCCGCCCGGCGTGCGACCTGTGCCCACTGCGGAATTCACTCAAGCCTGGAAAAAGGAGCTGGGTGCCATTCCCGGTGTTGAAACCCTGCGGTTTGCATCCGATTCCGGCGGCCCGGGTGCAGGACCTGCCTTCACCGTGCAACTCAGTCACCGGGATGTGGACACACTCCGGCAGGCGAGCGAAGCGCTGGCGCGCGAGCTGACGAACTACGCCATGGTGTCGGAAGTGGATGACGGCTTTCAGAACGGAAAAGACCAGTTCAGCTTCACACTGAAGGAAGAAGCTCGCAGGCTGGGCCTGAGTTCCAATGAAATTGGCCGGCAGGTGCGAGCTGCGTTCTTTGGAGCCGAGGCGCTGCGCCAGCAACGCGGCAGGAATGAAATCAAGGTGCTGGTG
>DASUDJ010000013.1:0-3071 GCA_036275635.1 Limnobacter sp.
AGCGTTCTCCGTCCGGAAAACTCATCTGCACGCCATCAATCACGCGGGTCTTGAATGCGTCGCCATCCATCCAGTATTTCGGGATGTCTTCATCCATGATGCCGAAATCCAGGTCCCGGCGAACCACGATGTCTTCCTTGAATGATGTTGTTGTCATGAAATCCTCCTACTGCACCTTGAAGTAGAGGTTACAGAAACTCAATTTCCCAAGATATGATCTGGGATGACAAAAAAGGAATAAATCGCGACAGATTGCATTCCAGGGGGACAATATGGAAACCATCAACTTTCAGATGCTGGCCAGCCTGGCCAATGCTTCCCGCAGGTGCAGCGTGGACCTGAACAGTGTGCTTCAAGAGTTGAAGCTGGAAGTGGACATGAGTGGAGACCCCCGCAAGCGCATGTCTTTGTCCTCCTTTAATGCGCTGTTCATAGCAGTGAAAGCCAGGAACCCAAGCCAGCATTTTCCACTGGTTTTCGGTGATTCCTTCAATTTCGATGGCCTGCCTGAACTGGCCACTTTCGTGACCAGTGCCTCCACGCCACAGGAGGCGATGCAGGTGCTGGATTGGTCGCCCCGCCTGTTGCATCCCAACCTGCATTTCACCACTGTGCGGTCTGCAGACGAAACTGCACTTGAAATCCAGGTGCCCGATTCCATGGGTCTCCATGCAGATTTGCCAGGTTTCGTGGAGTCCGCAGTTTCTGCTGTATTGAAATTCGTCCGGTTGTTGAGTCCGAATGAACAAGTAGTTCGTAGGGTCGAATTCAAGCACCAGGCCCAGGCGGATTTGCAGCAATACCATGATTTGTTGAAGACCAGCGTGTTGTTCAACCGGGGGGGCAATCGGCTGGTGGTGGATTCTTCTGCCCTGGAAAAGCCGCTGCCAGGAGGAATTCCCTCTGCCCACCGCAAGGCGCAGGCGGTCATAATGAATCGCCTGCTGGTGGATGTGGACAGCCAGAACCTGGAAACGCGGATTCGACGGCTTTTGACCTCCCGCCTCAGCCTGCTGGCTGAACCGATGGAAACAATCGCAGGCTTGCTGACCATGCACCCACGGACCCTTCAGCGTCGGCTGAAAGAGGAGGGCGCATCCTTTGGAGACATTGTGAACAAGGTCAGGCATGGCCTGGCGCTGGAACTGTTGAGAGGCTCAGTGATGGATATAGAAACAATCGCAAGCCAGTTGGGTTACTCTGACCGCCGCAGTTTCACCAGTGCTTTTGTAAAATGGCAAGGAATGACGCCGCGTGATTACCGGAGCAAGATTAAGCAATCAGGTTGAGCAAGCCATTGCTCATGTCGGACCGGATGGAATCAACTCGGCCTGCACCAATTTGATCAACCCGAATTAACTGGAAACTTGAATGAAACCCACGACTGACCTTTGTGACGCCAATGAAGACAAGATTGCTGCAGGCATACTTCGGGTGGTAGAGCCCATCTTTCAAGCCTGGGGAAACAGGGCCAGCTTTTCTGGGCAGGCCCACACGCTGAAAGTATTCGAAGACAATTCCCTGGTGCGCAGTGCCCTGGAAAAGGATGGGCAGGGCAAGGTGCTGGTGGTAGATGGTGGTGGCAGCAAGCGTTGTGCACTGGTAGGCGGCAACCTGGGACAGCTGGCCGAAAAGAACAACTGGGCAGGTATCGTGGTGTACGGTTGTGTGCGCGACACCCTTGAGTTGAATGCCTGCAATGTGGGAATCCGGGCGCTTGCAGCCCACCCCATGAAAAGTCAGAAGCGGGGAGCTGGTCATGAAAATGTGGATGTGGCCCTGAGTTTCACCAAGGTGCAACCCGGCAATTGGCTTTATGTGGATGAAGATGGTGTGCTGGTGTCAGATGTGCAGTTGACCTGAATTTTCAAGGCGCCTTCCGGCTCCCGAACCAGGTGTTGCTTGTTCCGATTCAATCAATCGCATGCTGACCTTGGGTCTGTCACATTCACTATGCTGGCATCGCAGGTTTAACTGGTTTGGCAGTGAAGAAGGGAAGGGTGCCCGAAATCGATCATGCAGGTTGCGCTGCATGATCTAGAGTACTCGCTCTTTTTCATCAAGAGAAAATGTATTTCGCATGGTGATTTAAAATTCTTAAGTCATTGAAAATAAACAATGCGAAAAAAAGTCTTGTATAAGATATAACTCTTGTTGCTCTGCGAAATGATCTGTAAGATACGGCTCATCACCTGATAGACACCACCTGTGATAGTGATACGTGCTTGATAAAGCATCGGACACAGCAGGCAGGGCATCAAACAAGCCGCTTTCTTTTTCTATTGCCTATTAAGGACATCAACATGAAATCTTTTGACCAACAGGTTCAGGAACTCAACAAAGAATGGGAAACCAATCCACGCTGGAAGCTGGTAAAGCGCGGCTACAAGGCTGAAGACGTAGTTCGACTGCGTGGTTCCGTACAGCCAGAGTACACGCTGGCTCGTCGCGGTGCAGAAAAGCTGTGGGAAAAAGTGAACGGCGGCGCCAAGAAAGGCTACGTGAACGCATTCGGCGCGATCACTGCCGGTCAAGCCATGCAGCAGGCCAAGGCTGGCCTGGAAGCTGTTTACCTGTCAGGCTGGCAAGTTGCTGCTGACGGCAACAGCTCCGAAACCATGTATCCAGACCAGTCCCTGTACGCATACGACTCCGTGCCAAAAATGGTACGTCGTATCAACAACACATTCCAGCGCGCTGACGAAATCCAGTGGAAGAACATTTGCGACGGCAAGATGAAGTCCGAAGACGCAATCGACTACTTCCTGCCAATCGTGGCTGACGGTGAAGCCGGTTTCGGTGGCGTTCTGAACGCGTACGAACTGATGAAGAACATGATTGCAGCAGGTGCTGCAGGTGTTCACTTCGAAGACCAATTGGCTGCTGTAAAGAAGTGCGGCCACATGGGCGGTAAAGTACTGGTTCCAACAGCTGAAGCCATCCAGAAGCTGATCGCTGCACGTCTGGCTGCTGACGTAATGGGTGTTCCATCTATCGTTCTGGCCCGTACCGATGCTGAAGCTGCCAACCTGCTGACTTCCGACTTCGACGAAAACGACAAGCCATTCCTG
>DASUDJ010000014.1:0-3063 GCA_036275635.1 Limnobacter sp.
ATTTTCCCTGGCATCCAGGGCGGCCCGCTGATGCATGTCATCGCCGGCAAGGCCGTGGCCTTCCATGAAGCCCTGCAACCTGCATTCAAGGAATACCAGCAGCAAGTGGTGGCCAATGCGAAGGCGCTGGCTGAAACCCTGGTTGAGCGTGGCCTGCGAATTGTGTCTGGCCGCACTGAAAGTCATGTGATGCTGGTTGACCTGCGTGCAAAAGGTATTACCGGCAAGGCAGCGGAAGCCGCACTGGGCAATGCACACATCACAGTGAACAAGAATGCCATTCCAAACGACCCGGAAAAGCCGTTCGTCACAAGCGGCATCCGCTTGGGCAGCCCGGCCATGACCACCCGTGGTTTCAAGGAAGAGCAGGCCCGTGCAGTGGGCCACCTGATTGCTGACGTGCTGGAAAATCCGGAAGATGAAGTCACATTGGCCACTGTGCGTGCCAAGGTGAAGGAATTGACCAGCCAGTTCCCGGTTTACAAGTAAACAGGGCGCTGCTGCTTCATGAAATGCCCCTTCTGCAGCAATGCCGACACCCAGGTAGTGGATTCACGCACTTCGGAAGAAGGCGATACCATCCGCCGCCGTCGGCAGTGCAGCAGTTGTGGCAAGCGCTTTACCACCTACGAACGGGCAGAATTGTTTCTGCCCGCAATCGTCAAGAAAGACGGCTCCCGGGTAGATTACTCGCGCGACAAATTGCGCGGCAGCCTTATGCTGGCTTTGCGCAAGCGCCCCGTGTCTGCAGAAGCCATTGACGAAGCCCTTTCCAGCATTGAAGAAAAACTGCTGGTCAGTGCCGCGCGCGAAGTGGACACCAAGTTCCTGGGTGAACTGGTCATGCAGCAACTCAAGCAACTGGACACGGTTGCTTACATCCGCTTTGCCTCGGTTTACAAAAGCTTCGAAGACCTGCAAAGCTTTTCTGAAGAAATTGCCCACCTCACCGCGCCTGCTGAAAAAGCAGTTGGTGCCCACCATTCCAAGGTACGCTCCGCCAAGAAAGGTGGTTGATCCATGACCCACTTGCAACCAAGCGATGAACACTGGATGCAACTGGCGCTGAACCTGGCCTGGAAAGGACAGTACAGCACATCACCCAACCCGCGCGTGGGCTGCGTGTTTGTACGCAATGGCGAAGTGATTGCACAGGGCTTTCATGAAAGGGCTGGCGAAGGCCATGCAGAAGTGCGCGCGATTGCAGATGCTGCGGCCCGCGGTGTTTCACTACAAGGAAGCACAGCCTTCGTTACCCTGGAACCCTGCGCCCACCACGGCCGCACTGGCCCCTGTGCTGAAGCCCTGCTGAAAACAGGCGTTACCCGCGTGGTGGCTGCAGTGCTGGACCCCAACCCGCTGGTGGCCGGCAAGGGTATTGCGATTCTGCAGGCTGCCGGTATTGAAACTGAACATGGCGTGCTGGTAGAACAGGCCAGGTGGATCAACCGTGGTTTTTTCAGCCGAATGGAACGCAAGCGCCCCTGGGTGCGCCTGAAAGTAGCCAGCAGCGCTGACGGTATCAGCGCCTTGAACAACGGCGTAAGCCAGTGGATCACCGGGGAAGAAGCACGGCTGGATGGCCACCATTTGCGCGCCCAAGCCTGTGCGGTGCTCAGCGGTATTGGCACCGTCAAGGCTGACAACCCGCAGTTGAATGTGCGTGGCATTGCCACAGAGCGCCAACCGCTGAAAGTGATTGTTGACAGCAGGTTTGAAATTTCGCCAGATGCGCTGCTGCTGCAAACCGGCAAGGTATTGATTGCCCACACCGAACCCCAGGTACCCGCCTGGCTGGAAACCCATCCGAATGCTGCCAATATTGAAGCACTGAATGTGGCACCGGTGGCGGCTGGCCTGCATGCCGGCAAGGTGAAAACCGACCTGCTGAAACTGCTGCAGGAACTGGCTGCTCGCGGCGTGAACGAGCTTCACCTTGAAGCCGGTTTCGGGCTGAACGGGTCTTTCCTGCAGGCCGGGTTGGTGGATGAAATCGTGCATTACATCGCACCCCGTTTCCTGGGCCCAGGCCAGGGGCTGTTCCGCCTGCCGGAACTCGACGCCCTGCCCGCCTACACCGACTGGGCGCTGAATTCATTTGAACAGAAAGGACAAGACCTGCGCATCATGTGGGTCCGCAACAAGCAGGAGTAGCAGTAAACATGTTCACAGGCATTATTGAATCCATCGGCAGCATTGAAAGCGTCACCCCCTTGCAAAATTCCTCCTATGCGGGGGTTCGGCTGGTGGTGAATGCACCCACACTTGATTTTTCCGATGTGAAGCTGGGCGACAGCATTGCAATCCAGGGCGCCTGCATGACCGTGGTGGCCATGGAAGGGACAACATTCCATGTGGATGTGTCGCATGAAAGCCTGTCGAAAACAGTGGGCCTGGGCGAACCCGGCGAAGTGAATCTTGAAAAGGCCATGCGCCTTTCCGACCGGGTGGGCGGGCACCTGGTCAGCGGCCATGTGGACGGCCTGGGCCACGTGGTTGAATTTGAGCCGGTGGGCGAAAGCTGGCACTTGCAGATTCGCGCACCGAGAGCGTTGGCGCCCTTTTTTGCCTACAAGGGATCGGTCACTGTGAATGGCGTCAGCCTGACCGTGAACAAGGTGGACGACCATGCAGGCGGTGAATGCGACATTCACATCAACCTGATTCCCCACACCGTGAAAATGACCACCTTGAAACACCTGAAAGCTGGCGACCCGGTAAACCTGGAAATAGACCAGATTGCGCGTTACTGCGAGCGGATTGTGAAGACGATGGAGTTGACCAAGTAAAGAAGTTAAAGAGGGATCATCCACTGAAGGTAGATTGATCCCTCTTTTTGCAAACTCCTGGTCCTCAAAAGCATACTCCGCAAAATTTGAATCATTTTTCAGATCAAGCGCGGAGAGCAATTGAATCAACACCAAGCGTTCAACCACCAAAGCGGGATTGGCATCGCCCAAGCAGCAAAGGCTTTGGGAGAGCAAGTCTTCAATCAACCATATCGTTGGGGTGGCAAAACCAAAGAAGGCTTCGACTGTTCAGGTTTTGTTGCTTATGTTTTCA
>DASUDJ010000015.1:0-2099 GCA_036275635.1 Limnobacter sp.
GACCTGCCCCGCTTTTAAAAGACAACACGATGAGTGATTTTATTGACGACCTGTGCAAGCAGGTTGAACAGGCCGCACGCAATGGCACACAACTTCGCCCTGTGGGTGGAGCAACCAAGAACTTCTATGGCGGCCCCTTGCAGGGAACCGAGGTGGATATGCGCCAGTGGGCTGGCATCGTGGAATACGAACCCACCGAGCTGGTGATCACGGTAAAACCCGGCACGCCACTTTCTGAAGTGGAAGCTGCACTGGCCGCTGAAAAGCAGGAGCTGGCGTTCGAGCCTCCCCGCCTTAGAGCAACTGGAACAAGCGGTGGAACCATCGGCGGAGCAATCGCCAGCGGCTTGGCAGGTCCTGCCCGCTTAAGCCGTGGCAGCGTAAAAGACTATGTGTTGGGCTGCACCCTGCTGGATGGCAAGGGCCAGTTGCTGCATTTTGGCGGCGTGGTGATGAAAAACGTGGCTGGTTATGATGTGGCCCGCGTCATTCCCGGCAGCATGGGCACATTGGGCATTGCCACCGAACTATCGATCAAGGTGTTGCCGGTTGCACTCGCAGAGGCCACGCTGCAATTTGAACTGGACACCAACCGAGCCATCGAACAAAGCAACAACTGGCTGTCAAAGCCTCTGCCAATTTCCGCCACATTTTTTGAAAACGGAAAGCTGACTGTGCGCCTGCGGGGCGCCAGTGCTGCTGTACAGGCCGCTTTGAAAAACATGGGCGGACAGGAAATGGAACAGCAGGCTGCACTGGCTTTCTGGAACCAGGTGCGCGACCAGCAACATGAATTTTTCACCGCCGAGGGCGACCTGTGGCGC
The DNA here is from genome assembly GCA_036275635.1 of Limnobacter sp. Classification (GTDB taxonomy): domain Bacteria; phylum Pseudomonadota; class Gammaproteobacteria; order Burkholderiales; family Burkholderiaceae_B; genus Limnobacter. The sequence goes on from DASUDJ010000015.1 coordinate 825, forward strand.
CTGGCCGTGCCGCCCTCCACGGTGGACCTGGCATTGAAAGGCCACAGCGTGCATGAATGGGCCAGCGGTCTTCGCTGGTTCCGGGCTGATGCAGGTGTAAACGAAGAACAGATTCGCGGTGCAGCCAAGCGAGTGGGCGGCCATGCCACCCTGTACAGAAGCAGCAACCCGGCGGCGCGTGTGAATGCATTCCAGCAACCGGATGCAGTCATGCTGAAACTGCAGCGCCGCCTGAAAGAACAGTTCGACCCGGCCGGTATTTTCAGCATCAACCGCCTGTCCCCAATTTTGTAAGCAGACCGACATGGACACCCAACTCGCCGACTGGATCAAAGACACACCCGACGGAAAAGCTGCAGACGCCATTCTGCGCAAATGCGTGCACTGCGGTTTTTGCACAGCCACCTGCCCCACCTATCAGATACTGGGTGATGAACTGGACAGCCCACGCGGCCGTATTTACCTGATCAAGCAGGTGCTGGAAGGCAAGCAGGTGACCCGCAAAACCCAGCAGCACCTGGATCGCTGCCTCACCTGCCGCAACTGCGAAACGACCTGCCCATCTGGCGTGAAGTATGGTCAGTTGATCGACATTGGCCGCAAGATAGTGGATGAGCGTGTTGAACGCCCCATGAGCGAGAAGCTGACACGTGACAGCCTGAAGGCCTTGATGACCAATCGCCCGCTGTTCAATGCGGGCATGGCCATGGGCAAGGCAGTGCGCGGTATTCTGCCCGAAAGCATCAAGAAAAAGGTGCCCGCAAAGCGCACCACGCTTCCCTTTGCCAACACAGCACACAGTCGAAAAGTCATTCTGCTGAATGGCTGCGTTCAGCCTGCCATGATGCCGTCGATTGACAGTGCCACATCGGTGATTCTGAATGCCCTGGGTGTTCAAAGCCTGGTGGTACGGGAATCGGGTTGCTGCGGCGCCGTGAAGTTTCACCTGAATGACCATGCAGGTGGGCTTGAGCAGATGAAAACCAATATTGATGCCTGGTATTCATTACTTCAAAGTGGCGAAGCCGAGGCACTTGTAATGAATGCATCAGGCTGTGGAGTGACGGTGCGCGAATATGCCCACCATTTTGAAAACGATCCGGCCTATGCAGAAAAAGCGAAGCTGGTGAGCGAAAAAACCATGGACATTGGCGAATTCATTACCCGCCAGAATGCAGAAGGCCTGGCCCTGATAGGCAACAAGGTAAAGGCGGCTATTGAACAGAAACGAATTCCCGGCACCATCGCCTTTCATCCACCCTGCACCTTGCAACA
>DASUDJ010000016.1:0-3148 GCA_036275635.1 Limnobacter sp.
TCAGAGGTAAAAGCTCGCCTCGCCAGCCTTGAACAGAACCAGGTGGAACTGAACGACCGGGTGAAGCAGGCCACCCTGAAAACGCCGGTGGACGGCCTCGTGCAGCGTATCCTGTACAACACCCGGGGCGCAGTTGTACCAGCAGGCAAGGAAGTGATTGAAATCGTGCCGGTGGATGAGCAACTTGTATTCGAAACCCGGATCAACCCCAAAGACATTGCATTCATTCGGCCTGGACAATCTGCCAACATCCAGGTGACAGCCTATGAATACACAAGGCATGGTGGCCTCGAAGGAACGGTAGACAGCATTTCCGCCGACAGCCTGGTGGATGAGTTCGGTCGCCCCTACTTCAATGTGAAAGTGATTGTGCCCAGGCTCGAGGTCAAGGAACAATTGCGTTTGATGCCTGGCATGGTTGCAAATGTCAGCATACGCACCGAAGAAAGAACCGTGCTTTCCTACCTCACCAAGCCCCTGTTGCGGGGCTCACTTCAGGCATTCACCGAGCAGTAACACCTCTCCTGCAGGGACTTACCCCTGCAGAGGTAACCTCTATTTTCCTGATCCAATCACCTGTTTGGCACCAAACAGGTTTGGAACCAAACTCCCGGCTCGATCACTCATCAATGCAATCGAAACCGAGGAAAACGCATGAGTCAGAAGCCAGCCCTGCCTGCCCAGGAATGCGATCCACGCACCCTTGGCGTGGCCAAACAACCTCGCCCAGCCGGCAAGAAAAAGCCACAAACCGAAGTGGTGGTCCAGATGGGGCCCTACACCGAGGGTCAGATCACCTCGCCGGAACTTGTTCGCCCGCTGGAAGGCCCAACAGAATGGCTGATCAAGCCAAAAACCGGAGAAATTGTACCTTTCGATTCCTCCCTTCCGCCTGAAAAGGATGTAATCCGAAAATACATCAATGTGGGTGCGCAGGACAATGACGTACCCGATGAGCTGCCCAAGACCAATGATGGCTATGTCGTTGACCGTGTAAACCAGGCTGTGCTGCCAGGCATGGAAGATGTTGATACCAGGGTCAGGGACAAGATTGTCAGGATTCCGGAAAAGGAAGGCCCTGCAAGCGTTGAATGTGAAGATCCTCCCCCTCCCCCACCCACGCCTGTCAATCCTGGCGAAGAGGAACCACCTCCTGTCTGTCAACCACCAGTCTGCCAACCACCGGTTTGCCCGCCGCCACCAGTCTGCCCACCTCCGAAAGAAACCTGCGACACACCGGTGGATGCAAATGATGACTGTGCCACCACACAGAAAGATTGCCCGATCACCATTGATGTACTGAACAACGACCTGGGGTGTGGAACGCTGGACATCACAAATGCAACCGCAGAACACGGCTCTGTGGAAATCAGGGACGGCAAGCTGCACTACCAGCCTGCAGATGGATTCTGCGGCGAGGATGTAATCACTTACACCCTGGGTGACGACAGTTGCCTGACTGACTCGGCCCAGGTGTATGTCACTGTTGAAGAAAAAAGCCATAGTGGAACGCCATCGCAAGGCCCGATTATTTACGACCCGCCACCCGTGGATACCAGCCTTCTGCCGACCGATTGCCAGCCCGTATCCGAGAATGAAACAGCTGGCACCAGGATGGATGATCACCAGTATTCCTCTCAACCCTACCTGTCGGAGGCCAGTCTTTTCGAAGAAGGGCAAACCACTTTTGGCAGCCTGAATGAACAGACCGCAGGCCAGTCCTCTGACCAGCATTCAGCCCTGTCATCTGGCAGCTTCAGCCCCAATCAATGGAGCCAGGCATTCAGCACCTGCACAGTCAGTTCCGGTTGCCCGGCCGTCGAGGAAACCACTGCAGTTTGCTGATGACAATTAACACGCGAGTTCACATGAAAAACCACCCCGTGCATACCTTTCGCATGAAAACCCTGGCAACCGCACTTTTTCTGGCCTCAGGCGCATTCACTGTGCAGCCCGTCCTGGCCCAGGTCGAGGGGCCGCCTGATTCAACCCAGGCTGTCAATCCACTCAGGCAAAGCGTGATGAAAGGCCTGGCGAACAGCCCGGTGCTTGATGCGGATGTTCATGCACTGGAAGCACAAATCGAGGAAAGCAACGTGGTCTACGGTAGTTTGCGGCCTACTGTGGATGCACGGGGCTCTGCCGGGCGAGAGCGCACACGTATTGACGACGGTGAGGCTCGAACCTACAACGCCAGCTCCTACGGCATTGAGGCACGCCAGAACCTGTACAACGGGTTTGCCTCCCAGGCGCGCTACTTTGCAGCCCATTCGGGCGCAATGCAAAGCTATTACCGCTACCTGAACAAGGCCAACCAGGTGGCATTCGAATCAGCCAGCGCCCACATTGATGTCGCGCGATTCCAGGCCCTTATCCGCCTGTCGGAAAGCAACCTGAAGTACCACCAAGATTTGATGAACAGGATCGAAGAGAAGGTGAAAAGCGGGGTATCAAGGCAGTCTGATCTGGAACAGGCTCGCAGCAGATACACCCTTTCGCTCAGCAACCTGACCACCGAAAAAGCAAATGCATTCTCAGCCTTGGCCACTTACCAACGGGTTACAGACACCGTGTGGCCGGTGAACCAACCCGGAGAGTATGTTGTAGATACCAATTTTGAAGTTGAGAACCGGGAACGTCTTGTTTTTGCGCTGAACAATCACCCTTTGCTGAAGGCATCGAATGCCCAGATCAACAGCGCAAAACTTGAAATTACAGCAGCCAGCGAAGGATTTCATCCGAGAATCGACCTGCGCGCGAAGTCCGATGTGTACAGTAACTACCTGTCGACATTTGATGAGCGCCAGATTTCATCTGTCGACCTGCTGGCCACGATCAACCTGTATCGGGGCGGCGCCGACAGCGCCCAGCGCAAGGCAGCCATCAAGCGGCGCTTGCAAAGCATGGACGACAAGCTGGCCATGTGCCGGCTTATCCGGCAGTCCACTCAGACAGCGCTTTTCGATGTGGTAAGCCAGCAGAAAAAGCTAGTTTATTTCCGTGAACAGGCGGCAGCAATTACCAAGGCCAGGGCTGCCTACGAGCAACAGTTTTCAGTGGGCCGACGTGATTTGCTCGACCTGTTGAGTGCAGAAAACGAGTATTACCAAGCCCAGCGCGCCCTGATCAATGTTGAAGCAGATCTGAG
>DASUDJ010000017.1:0-4379 GCA_036275635.1 Limnobacter sp.
GTTTTTCACGCAACTCGGCTTCCTGCCTTGCTTTCAGCTCGGCCTGGCGCTGGGCTTCCGCATCACGGCGCGCCTGCTCTGCCGGATCAAGCTGGGCTTCCATGACCGGTTCATTCTCACCCGGTTTTTCTTCGCGTTGCACAAAAACACGCTTTTTGCGTACTTCAACCTGCACCGTGCGCGCGCGGCCGCCCGGACCTGCCTGCTTGATCTCACTGGTCTGCTTGCGGGTGATGGTGATTTTCTTCTGACCGCTTTCAGACCCATGCGCCTTGCGCAGGCTTTCCAAAAGCTTTCCCTTGTCCGCTTCAGTGACTACATCTGCCGCAGAGGTCTTGCTCACACCTGCCGACTTCAACTGCTCCAGGAGGACATCGGCCGGCATTTTCAACTCTGCTGCAAACTGTGCGACTGTGGTACTGGTCATCTACTATTCCTTCAAATTCCCGTGCTGACCGGTTCACATGAACCGGCTCTTCTCTACTTCAACAGGTTTGCTTATTCAAACCAGTGCGCGCGCGCCTTCATGATGATCTCGCGTGCCCGGTCTTCGGGGATGGCTGCGATTTCAACCAGCTCATCCACGGCCAGTTCAGCCAGTGCCTCGCGATCATTGATCGCGGCGGCGGTCAGCTTGCCAACCAGGTCAGCATCCACGCCTTCAATTGCGAGCAGGTCACCTGCGCCTTCCACCATTTCCTCGCGGGCAATCGCCTCTGTCAGCAGGGCATTCCGCGCACGTGTACGCAGTTCTTCAACCGTGTCAGCATCGAACGCTTCGATTTCCTGCATTTCAGCCAGCGGCACATAGGCCACTTCTTCCAGACCGGTAAAACCTTCTTCGATCAGGATGTTGGCCACTTCTTCATCCACATCCAGCTTGCTGGTGAAGAGTTCACGCAACTTGGCGACCTCTTCCTCGGAGCGCTTGGCTGATTCTTCCGGGGTCATGATGTTGATCTGCCAGCCGGTGAGGTCAGAGGCCAGGCGCACGTTCTGGCCACTGCGACCAATCGCCTGCGCTAGTTCGGCTTCATCCACAACCACTTCCATCACATGCTGATCTTCATCCACCACGATGGACTGCACAGTGGCGGGCGACAGGGCACCGATTACAAACTGGGCTGGGTCTTCAGACCACAGCACGATGTCAACACGCTCGCCACCCAGTTCCTGGGTAACCGCCTGAACACGTGAACCGCGAACACCCACGCAGGTGCCGATGGGGTCGATCCGGCGGTCATGCGCCAGCACGGCAATCTTCGCACGCATGCCGGGATCTCGGGCTGCACCCTTGATTTCAAGGTGGCCCTGCTCGATTTCAGGCACTTCCATGGCAAACAGCGCCTTGATGAATTCAGGTGAGGTACGGGACAGGATGACCTGCTGACCACGGGCCATGCGATCCACTTTCCAGAGGTAGGCACGAACCCGGTCGCCTGGACGCAGGCTTTCACGGGGAATCATCTGGTCACGAGGCAGGCGTGCTTCGATGCGGCCACTCTCCACGATTGCATCACCCCGCTCCATGCGCTTCACCTGGCCGATCACGATCTTGTCGCCGCGATCAAGGAAATCCTGCAGGATCTGCTCGCGTTCAGCATCACGCACCCGCTGTAAAATGACCTGCTTGGCTGCCTGTGCACCAATGCGGCCAAATTCAACCGGCTCCAGTTCTTCTTCAATGAAGTCGCCCAGGTCAGCTTCGGCATCATGTTCACGCGCCTGGTTCAGAACCATCTGATAGGCGGGATCATAGAAATCTTCTTCGGTCACCACCTCCCAGCGGCGGAAAGTGTCATAGGCGCCTGTATCCCGGTCGATGGACACACGCACATCGACTTCCTCATCAAAGCGCTTCTTGGTTGCGGAAGCCAATGCCAGTTCAAGCGCACCGAAGACGATGTCCTTGTCAACATTCTTCTCGCGCGCCAGCGCATCAACCAACAAAAGCAACTCACGGCTCATTCAGGGCTCCTAAAACTTTAAGTGGGGGACCAGACGGGCACCCGCCAAATCAGCTATTTCAAAATCAAGCAGGTAAGGCACGGCATTTTTGCCATCCGGGGTGATCATCACACCCCAGGCTTGTTCCTTGCCTTGCTGCAATACTCCTTTGAACTGCTTCTGGTTGTTGATGGCCCGCTTGAATTTCAGGGACACCTCCTGACCCAGAAAACGCTCAAAATCCTTTTTACGGCGCAATACTCGGTCTACCCCGGGCGAAGAAATCTCGAGCCGTTCGTAATTGACGTTTTCAACCGTGAAAAGATGGCTGAGCTGGTGACTTACACGCTCGCAGTCCTCAACCGTAACACCGGAAGGCGAATCAATCATGATGCGGAGCAGGCCGTTGCCTTCCCGCTCAATGTCTGCAATTTCAAGGCCAAGCGACGCAATGACCGCATCCGCATCACTGACCCATGCCTCCGACCACACGCCGGACCATGAATTGCCTACAAATTCTTCGGGATTGATCACTTCGCTTCTCTGTGCCTTTGTTCGGTCTGTTCCTGGTATTGCCCAACGGCGCGCTTTTTGTGCAACCCTTGGTGCAATCAAAACCGCCCCGCCAAAAAAAAATGGGCTTTTAAGCCCACTTCATTTGAGTCACCCTTTTTTGAGTGGGCGCTCAGGCAGCCTTGGATAATAATCGAAACTGCCTTTGTTTTCAACTAATTTCAGCAACCAGCCTCAGGCTGAGGGAGCCTTGCGACGGCGGCGCTGCTGCGGCTTTGCAGCCCCCTGCCCACCGCTACCAACGACACTCCCGATAGAAGATGCAGCCGGCTTGCCGCGACCCGAACCATTCCGTGACCCAGGCTGGCCTGCGGCACGCGCACCCCCCGTGCGCTTGCCGTTGCCCGCAAAGCGACCGGGGGTGGAGGCACCAGCGCCATTGAATCCGGCCCGGTTGCCATTGCGGTCTCCGTTACCAGTTCGGCGGCCACCTGCACCAGCCGAGGACAGGTTGTTCTGATTGCTGACCGCGGCAGCAGCGGCAGCGCCCGATACCGTGAGATAGGTCTGCGTGGGCGTGGTGAACGCGAGACCGGGATCTACCAGGGGCTGCCCACTGCGTCGCTTGCTGCCCTTTGAACCCAGGTTTTTCCGGTCCCGGCGCAGCGCGCCTTCCTGCGCAGATTCATCCACTTTCAGGCCCAGGGACTGCATGTAGGACATGGCCTCCAGGGCCTCCATTTCCATGTGCCGCCCCCGCTTCAGGGTGGAAGGCATCATGATGTCGCCGAAACGGGTACGAATGAGGCGGCTGACAGTCAGGTTGCAGGCTTCGAACATGCGCCGCACCTCCCTGTTGCGACCCTCTTTGAGGCCCACCTTGTACCAGCGGTTGGCTCCTTCTCCTCCGGCGGCATCCACATACAGGAACTTGGCAGGCCCATCATCAAGCTGGATGCCGTCCAGCAGTTGCTGGCGCTGCTCTTCAGTCAGCTCCCCCAGGATGCGCACCGCATATTCACGCTGCACTTCATAGCGTGGATGCATCAGCCGGTTGGCCAGGTCGCCCGAGGAAGTGAACAGCAAGAGCCCTTCTGTGTTGAAATCAAGGCGACCCACGGCAATCCACTTGCCATTTGAAATCTTGGGGAGTTTCTGGAATACGGTAGGACGTCCCTGTGGATCGTCCATGGACACGATTTCGCCTGCCGGCTTGTGGTAGATAAGCACGCGGGGGGGCTTGGACTTGTTCTTGCGCTGGATCAGCTTGCCGTTCACCCGAACCTGGTCCGTGGGCAGAACACGCTGCCCAAGGTGGGCGGGTTCTGCATTCACAGACACGCGCCCGGCCATGATCAGTTCTTCCATTTCGCGACGGGAACCCATGCCGGAATCAGCAAGAACCTTGTGCAATTTCGGCGCCAGTTCAGGGTCAAGGCGTACATTCAGCCTGCTCCTGTTTTTCCCGCCTCCAGCTGCTTCACCGGGCTTCAAGCCTTGAACCTGGTCAAGCACATCGCCCCATTCCATCTCATGGTCCATCCCACTGTCCTGAACCAGGTTGACTTCCTCGGCAACTGCAGTTGCTGACAGGTTTTCAGTGGCTTTGCGCTTGTTGGTTCTCATCATTTTCCGTTGTATTGCTGTCATCCACATCGAAAGGGATGACCTTTTGTAATTCATCAGCAAGTTGCTGGTCTTTTTCATCATCCAGCGCCGGCAGTTCGCTGAGGCTTGCCAGGTTTAGGTCAGCCAGGAACTGCGAGGTGGTCGCCCACAATGCTGGCCTACCGGGTGCATCCCGGTGCCCGATTGCTTCTATCCAACCCCGGTCTTCAAGTGCCTTCATGACCTGGGTGGACACTGTGACACCGCGAATCGACTCGATGTCGCCCCGAGTGACGGGTTGCTTGTAGGCT
>DASUDJ010000018.1:0-3900 GCA_036275635.1 Limnobacter sp.
CTTGAACTCGTCCTCAACCTTCTTCTTGGTTTCCTTGTCCTTCTCATCCTCAAGAGCACCCAGGTCAAGACCACCTTTTGCACAGCTCTGCAGTTCCTTGCCGTCAAACTCCTGCAGGTAGGAGAGCATCCACTCATCCACGCGGTCGCTCAACAGCAACACCTCGACACCCTTTTTCTTGAACACTTCAAGGTGCGGGCTGTACTTGGCTGCGGCATGGGTGTCGGCAGTCACGTAGTAAATCTTGTCCTGTCCCTCTTTCATGCGGCCCACGTAGTCAGCCAGCGAGACAGTCTGCGCCTCTCCCTCGCTTTGTGTACTCGCAAACCGCAACAGCTTTGCAATGCGCTCCTTGTTGGCTGGGTCGTCACCCATGCCCTCTTTCAATACCTGGCCGAACTCCTTCCAGAAGCTGTTGTACTTATCCGATTCATTCGTGGCCAGGTCTTCCAGCAGACCCAGCACCTTCTTGACTGAACCCTCACGAATGGCCTTCACATCCCGGCTTTCCTGCAGGATTTCCCGGGACACGTTCAAAGGAAGATCGGATGAGTCAATCACACCCTTCACAAAGCGCAGGTAGGGTGGCATCAGTTGTTCCGCATCATCCATGATGAACACGCGCTTCACATACAGCTTGATGCCTTTTTGCTGATTGCGATCCCACAGATCGTAAGGCGCCTTGGCTGGCACATACAGCAGGGATGTGTATTCCGAGCGGCCACCCTCTACCCGGTTGTGGGTGTATGCCAGTGGATCCGCGAAATCGAAACTGATGGTTTTATAGAATTCGTTGTACTGCTCAGGCGTGATGTCGCTTTTTGGGCGAGCCCACAGGGCATTGGCCTTGTTCACGCTTTCCCATTCGCCGGTGGATTTCATACCGCCAGCTTGTTCATCCCACTCCTCTTTCAGCATCTGGATGGGCAGTGAAATGTGGTCGGAATACTTGGTCAGAATGGATTTCAGCTTCCAGCCAGAAAGCAGCTCATCCTCATCTGCCTTCAGGTGAAGCACAATCTGCGTACCGCGATCGGCTTTTTCAATTTGCTCAATGCTGAATTCGCCGTCGCCAGCTGACTCCCATTCCACGCCCTCATTGGCAGCCAGGCCTGCCTTGCGTGAGCGAACAGTGACTTTGTCGGCCACGATGAATGCAGAATAAAAACCAACACCAAACTGTCCGATCAGCGCCGCATCCTTCTGCTGGTCGCCGCTCAACTTGCCAAAAAACTCCTTGGTGCCGCTTTTGGCAATGGTGCCCAGGTGCTCGATTGCATCCTCCCTGCTCATGCCGATCCCGTTGTCCTCGATGGTGACGGTACGTGCTTCCTTGTCGAAACTGACGCGGATTTTCAGTTCGCCATCATTTTCGAACAGGCCGGCATTGTTGATGGCCTCGAAGCGAAGTTTGTCGCAGGCATCGGACGCGTTGGAAACCAGTTCGCGAAGAAAAATTTCCTTGTTGGAATACAGGGAATGAATCATCAAATGCAGAAGCTGCTTCACTTCCGTTTGAAAACCCAGTGTTTCCTTCATTGCACCCATCGTTTTTGCTCCTTTCGAGTTGTATTTCCGGATGAAGCGAGATGGGGATCAGAACAGGAATTTCAAGGGCAGCAGAATCACACAAACAGGGACAACACCGCCCACCTGGATTGCAGTCAACCGCTATTAAAGCAAAAGAGCCCCTACCGGGGCTCTTGCTGACTGACATCCAATCCGGATTGACTCGGAATCCGCTGAAAACAGTGGACTTCAGATTGAAATCCTGAGGCGCTCCGGCTTGAATTTCAGGTCCAGTTCCCTGCCTTTTCTTCCGCGTTTTCCAAGACGCTCTACCAGCATGGCTGGTTTCAGAACTTCTTCCCTTTCCTTTCCGCCCCGGCCAGTGCCGGACACCACCAGGCTGTCGTTGGGCCCGAGCGTAATGGCGGCCACCAGGCAGTCCTTGTCATCCAGGGGCAACAACTGCACACCGCGGCCACCGGTCAGTTGCTTTACCTCGTCCAGCATGAATACATGGAAGCGACCACTTTCGGAAAGCACAGCCACGCGGTCGTCTGCAGGCTTCACCAGGACGGGTGGCAACAACTTTTCGCCTGCATTCAGGCTGATGAACTGCTTACCTGCCTTCATGCGGCTTTCCATGCTGCTTGCAGCAGTCAAAAAGCCATAGGCACCGCTTCCAGCGATGAACACTGTCTGCGCAGCATGGGCGGCAAAGGCGTGGCCAAGAGAGCCACCATTCAACTCCACCAGGCTTTGCGCCGGAATGCCATCGCCCCGGCCGCCCGGCCAGGTGCTGACCGGCACACTGAATACTTTGCCCAGTGCAGTGCCTGCACCGAACAGGTAGGTGTTGTCAGTGGTCTTGCATTCGAATACACCGGCCAGCGCGTCACCTACCTTGAAGGTGAACTGGGCTGCATCATGTCCATGGCCCTGGCGGTTTCGAATCCAGAACTTCTGGGAAATGATGACGGTGGTGGGCTCCTCCACCACTTTCACTTCCATGCTGGCCTTCTCGGCCTCTTCCATCAGGGTGCGGCGATCGTCTCCATAAGTGTCCGCATCCTTGCGGATTTCAGACACGATGCGGTTCTTCAGCTTGCCATCATCCGCCAGCAATGCCTCAAGGTCGGCTTTTTCTTCACCCAGCTTGGCCAGTTCCTGCTCAATCCTGATTTTCTCAAGCCTTGCCAGTTGCCTCAGGCGGATTTCAAGAATGTCCTCAGCCTGGCGTTCGCTCAGCTTGAAGTTTTCGATCAAGGCAGGCTTGGGTTCATCGCTTTCCCGGATTACGCGAATCACTTCATCAATATTCAGCCAGGCAATCAGTCGGCCTTCAAGCACGTGGATGCGGTCATTCACCTGCGCCAGCCTGTGCTGGCTGCGGCGGGTGACGCACACCTTGCGGAAATCGATCCAGTCCAGCAGCATGGGAATCAAACCACGCTGGCCTGGCCTGCCGGCATTGTCAATGCTGACCAGGTTGATCGTGGTGTTCGTTTCAAGGCTGGTGTGGCTCAGCAGGAGGTTGGAAAACTCCTCCACTGACACATTGCGGCTTTTCGGCTCGAACACCAGTCGCACTGCATTTTCCTTGCCTGATTCATCCCGAACCGTGTCCAGCATGCCCAGCACCTGCGCTTTCAGGTTCTGCTGCTCGGTGCTCAGGCTTTTCTTGCCCGCCTTCACCTTGGGGTTGGTCAATTCTTCGATTTCTTCCAGCACTTTCGCCGCACTGGTGTTGGGCGGCAGCTCTTTCACCACCAGTTGCCACTGGCCCCGGGCCAATTCTTCAATGTCCCAGCGGGCGCGCACCTTGATGGAGCCTCGACCACCGGCATAGATTTCCTTCAGGGCACTGGCCGGCGAAATAATCTGGGCACCGCCCGGAAAATCGGGCCCGGGCAGGTGGCCCATGATGGTGTCCAGGTCGGCATTCGGATGGCGAATCAGGTGGATTGTTGCGGCTGCCACCTCGCGGATGTTGTGCGGCGGAATGTCGGTGGCCATGCCCACTGCAATACCGGAAGCACCGTTCATCAATACAAACGGGAGGCGTGCCGGCAGCAGCTTCGGCTCCTGGAAGCTGCCATCGTAGTTGGGAATGAAGTCCACCGTGCCCATGTCGACTTCATCCAGCAGCAGCTTCGCAATCGGTGTCAGTCGGGCTTCCGTGTAACGCATGGCGGCAGCACCATCGCCATCTCGGCTTCCAAAATTACCCTGGCCGTCAATCAGCGGGTAGCGCAGGGTGAAGTTCTGCGCCATGCGCACCAGCGCATCATAGGCCGCCTGGTCGCCATGGGGATGGTATTTACCCAGCACATCACCCACCACCCGGGCAGACTTCACAGGCTTGGCATTGTTGCCCAGGCCCATTTCATTCAT
>DASUDJ010000019.1:0-3736 GCA_036275635.1 Limnobacter sp.
TGCTGGCCCCGGCCTGCTGATGCACATCAAGCCTGCGAAAGGCCAGCCCAGGAATGTGGGTAAGCCGATTGTTGAATCCCTTTTCCCGGGGGATGCCAACGGCCGCATTCCGGTGATTTCCTATTCGGGCGGGCCTGAAATTGACGGCTTCGGCCCTGAGCTGACTGAAATCCTTGAGGACCAGGGCCACAAGGTGGGCCTGGCTTGCGATCAAGGCCTGGTGATGAATGGTCGAGTGATCACGATCACCCCTGCCGCCAACTGGCAGGCGGGGCGTAATTGCCTGACCAACCGCAACCTGGACACACTCGTCATGCAGGTGAAGGCCCGCACCATCCTGTCGGAAGGCTTGCCCTACGACCGCTCAAGCCTTGCCGTAATCACCGGCATGGGCCCAATTGAAGGCCTGGAGGAATGGGACATCCTGAACCGGGAGCAGCATTTCAACGTGATGCGCACCGTGATAGACCTGGTATTGAAAACCGGCCAAGCAGTCATCAATGCGGATGAAGTCAGCCTGCTGCCCCTGAAGGACCTGTGCGATGGCGAAATCATCTGGATCAGCAGCACAGCCAACAACCCGATTGTTGAAGAACATGTGGGCAAGGGTGGCATGGCGGTGATCTGCAAGGCCGACAGCATTCATTTCCTGGGAAGCCGGGCAGAATCGGAGGGCAGAACCCCGATCGCCCTGAAGCAGCCCCTGGACAAACTGCACAAGGCGCTTGCGCTGGCGGCGGCAAGCTGGGCAATGGATGTTCCGCATGACCTGCTGCGGGCCGACATCCGCCAACGCTATTGAACCCAATGCTGAAGCACCCACAAGGTAGATAACACAATGAAAATCGAACGCATTCGCGCACTGCGCGGCCCGAATCTGTGGAGCAAGAACACCAGCCTTGAAGCACTGGTGTTCTGTGAAGAAAATGAACGCATCTATGACCGGTTTGCCAGTGTCGAGCTGCGCGTGCGAAGTGCCCTGCCCGGCCTGGGTTCCCTGCGTGCAACTGGCCTGGAACAGAACAACATCACACTGGCGCACATTTTGGGTCGAGCAGCCCTGCGATTCCAGGTCGAGGCCGGCTCCCAGGTCACCTTTTCCCATGTGGCTGACAACATCAACTCCGGATATTTCAGGGTGGTGGTGCAATATGAAGAGGAAGACCTGGCCACAGCCGCATTTGAAGAAGCGAGGCAACTGGTGTTTGCTGCCCTGGCAGGCGAAGAATTTGATGCCAGGGCCGCAATTGAACGCCTGAAAGAGATCTACGAAGACTGCAAGCTGGGACCAAGCACCGGCTCCATCGTGAATGCAGCCCTGCGCCGCGGCATTCCGGTACGCCGCCTCACCAAGGGCAGCCTGGTACAGTTGGGCTGGGGCTCCAAGGCCCGCCGCATCCAGGCAGCTGAAACCGACACCACCTGTGCAATTTCCGAAGAGATTGCGCAGGACAAGGACCTGACCAAGTCCATCCTGTCAGCTGCCGGCATTCCCACACCGCGCGGCAAGCTGGTAAAGACCTTTGAAGAAGCGGTGGCGGCTTTCCGGGAACTGACAAAGGTCACCAAGAAAGGCGTGGTGGTCAAGCCCAGTGATGGCAACCAGGGCAAGGGTGTGACTGTCAACATCGTCGACGAGGAACATCTGAAAGTGGCTTTTGATGCGGCCAAGAAATACGGCAGCGGGGTACCCATCGTGGAGGAATTCATTCCCGGGCATGACTACCGTTTCCTGGTGGTCGGCGACAAACTGGTCGCCGCAGCGCGCCGTGAGCCGCCTTCCGTGGTGGGCGATGGTGTGCACACCATCACCGAACTGGTTGAAATCGAAAACCGCAACCCGCTTCGGGGCGAAGGCCATGGCAGCGCACTCAGCAAACTGCGGCTGGATGAAATTGCAATTGCCCGAATCAAGAAACAGGGGTACACCGCCAGTTCGGTTCCCGACCAGGGTGTGAGGGTGGTGCTGCGGAACAATGCAAACCTGAGCACCGGCGGCAGCGCAACTGATGTTACCGACAATGTGCATCCTGCCCTTGCAGAAATGGTGATCCAGGCGGCCCAACAGATCGGTATTGATGTGTGTGGCGTGGATGTGGTGTGCGAACGGGTGGATGAATCGCTCGAGGCCCAGGGCGGTGGCATCGTGGAACTGAATGCGGCACCCGGCCTGCGCATGCACCTGGAGCCGTCCATCGGCAAAGGACGTGATGTGGGTGCCGCCATGATCGACCTGATGTTCAAAAAGGATGAGAACGGCCGTATACCCGTAGTTGCAGTCACTGGCACCAATGGCAAGACCACCACGGTACGGCTGATTGAACAGATTCTGAAACAGCACGGCTTCCGCGTGGGCTTTACAGGCACGGAAGGCGTGGTTGTGAATGACTACCTGGTGGACACCGGCGACTGCAGCGGGCCGAAAAGTGCCCACAAAGTGCTGGTGCATCCAGAAACAGACGCAGCAGTGCTGGAATGCGCCCGCGGCGGCATGCTGCGTGAAGGCCTGGGTTTCGACATGTGTGATGTGGGCATCGTGACCAACATCGGCGAGGGCGACCACCTGGGCCTGAATTTCATTGACAGCGTGGAAGACCTGGCCCTGCTGAAAAGCGTGCTGGTACAGAATGTGGCACCCAATGGTCTTGCAGTCCTGAATGCTGACGACAAACATGCAGCTGCCATGGCCAAGCTGACACCCGGTCGGGTCCTTTTCTTCAGCAGCAACAAGGACAACCCCATCGTGGCCGCCCACAAGGCCAAGGGCCGCCCAGTGATCATTCATGATGGCTCACAGATATTGATCAGCTACGACGGACTGGAAAAGTCAATTCACCTGAAAGACGTGCCGCTGACCAACAACGGCCTGTTTACCTTCCAGGTGCAGAATGCCATGTGCGCAATTGCAGCCGGGCTGGGCCTGAACATTCCATTCGACACCATTTGCAAGGCACTGGCCAGGTTCCGCTCCACTCCAGACATGGTGCCAGGCAGGTTCAACTTCTTCCCACACAAGGGCGGCTCCATCATTGCTGACTACGGTCACAATCCTGATGCAGTCTCCACCCTGGTGAACACCCTGAAAAACATGCCGGCAACACGGCGTACGGTGGTCATCAGCGCGGCGGGTGATCGCCGCGACCAGGACATCATTGAACAGGGCCGACTGGTGGGCGGATTTTTCGATGACATCATCCTGTATGAAGACGCCTGCCAACGTGGCCGTGCGGACGGCGAAACCCTGGCCCTGCTGCAACAGGGAATTGCCCTGGCCAAGCCCACTGCCGCACCGCACGTGGTCGAGGTTCGGGGCGAGTTCAAGGCCATCCAGATGGCACTGGACCAGACCGACAAGGGCCACCTGGTGCTGGTGCTGATCGACCAGGTGAATGAATCCCTGCAGTACCTGAAGGAAAACACCACTGGTGAAACCGAGCAAGCGGCTGGCTGAGATGATTGAAATCACTCAGGAGGCCTTCAAGCCCAGCCTCTTGAGCAGTCGGTTGAAATTGCCGGAATCAAGCTGCAGCAGGCGTGCTGCAGCAGCCTGGTTGCCTTCAGTTGTCTGAAGCACCTGCTGGACCAGGCTCCTGGAATACTCATCCACCGCCTGCCGGTAAGTCAAGCCAATCACCCGCATGTTCTGATTGCCAGTAGCCAAGCCGGGTGGTCGAGCCTTTGCCCCTGGTGCCAAAGGTGAATCATTCAGCAAATCCAGGTGAACAGCCTCAATCGT
>DASUDJ010000020.1:0-3851 GCA_036275635.1 Limnobacter sp.
TGAACAAAAAACGCGTACTGATTTGCGGCTCCATCGCCTTTGACACCATCATGGTGTTTGAAGGCCGTTTCAAGGACCAGATCCTTCCAGACCAGGTTCACATCCTGAATGTGGCATTCCTGGTGCCCAGCCTGCGCAAGGACTGGGGCGGCTGCGCAGGCAATATTGCCTACAGCCTGAACATGCTGGGCGGGCAACCAGTGCCCATGGCTACAATCGGGCACGACGGCAGTGGTTATTTCCAGCGTCTGCAGAACCTGGGAATAGACACAAGCTGCGTGAAGCAGGTGGACAGTGAATTCACGGCCCAGGCCTTCATCACCACCGACCTGGACGACAACCAGATTACCGCCTTTCACCCCGGCGCGATGAGCCTGTCCCATTTGAACAAGGTTGCCGAGGCAGGTGAAATTGCCCTGGGAATCATTGCGCCGGACGGGCGGGACGGCATGATGCAGCATGCGGAGCAATTTGCCGAGGCTGGCATTCCATTCGTGTTTGATCCGGGCCAGGGCCTGCCCATGTTTGGCAAACCGGAACTGGACCGTTTCCTGGAACTTGCCACCTATGCAGCAGTCAATGACTATGAAGCCAAAATGCTGTGCGACCGCACGGGCCTGTCACTTGAACAGATCGCGGAAAAGCTGGAAGCACTGGTGGTGACACGTGGCGCGGAGGGCAGTTGGGTGTTCACAGAGGGTCAACGACATGACATATCATGCGTTAAAGCTGAGCAAATTGCCGACCCGACTGGCTGCGGCGATGCCTACCGCGGCGGCCTGCTGTACGGCCTTACTGAAGGCATGGGCATTGTGAATGCAGCCAAGCTGGCCAGTTTGATGGGTTCCCTGAAAATTGCAGTCAAGGGTCCGCAAACCTACCAGCACAGCAGGGAAGACATTGCTTCGCGGTTTGAAGCCGCTTTTGGACACCGTCCCTGGTAATTTTTAAGGAAAAGCAGAAATCATGGCCAAATCATTTCAATTCAGTTTCAGAAGCACAGGTGCAGTGGCCCTGATTGCGCTCAGCGCACTTGCAGGCTGCGCCACCCAGGGCAGTTCAGGCCAGGTGTACCGTGAAGGCGAAACCCGCCGCGCCCAAACCATTGAGCAAGGCACAGTTGAAAGTGTTCGCACAGTCACCATCCAGGGCGACACCAACAATGTGGGCACATTGGCCGGTGGAGTAATCGGCGGCATGGCCGGCAGCAATGTGGGCGGCGGCAGTGGCCGTGCAGCGGGCGCAATTCTGGGCGCAGTGGCCGGCGGTATCGCAGGCCAGGCAATTGAGCGCAATGCAAGCACTCGGCAGGGCCTTGAAATTACGGTGCGAATGGACAACGGCACCCTGCGTGCCTATGTGCAGGATGCGGATGATGTGTTCCGTGCTGGCGACAGGGTGCGGATTGTCAGCAATGGCGGCACTTCACGGGTAACCCGCTAAACTGAAACGTCACCCGGAAACACCTCGCTGGAATACCCTACCTGATCAGATCGGGAAAGCCGGGTAATGAAAAAGGGCACCATGCAGGTGCCCTTTTGTTTTAACGAAACTCAAGGCGCTGTAATTCAGAACCCCGGCATGAGGCTTTGGAGCACCATCATCAAGATCTGCAGGATCAGCAGAAACACCAAGGGCGACAGGTCCACATTGCCCACCGTGGGCAAACGCCTGCGCAGGGGTTCCAGGAATGGCCGGGACAATTCATTCAGGATTGAGGCCATGGGCGAGAAGGGGTTCACCCAACTCAACACCACCTGCACCAGCACAATACCCATCAACAGGTAGGCCACATTGCGAAGCACCCAGAAAATGGCCAGGGGAATGGTCAGGGTGATCAGCGAACCCACACCCGGCCCTGCGCTGGAAAAACCAACCGTCAGCAAGACCATCACGATGTGCAGTGCAAATGAAACCAGCAGCGCGCCAAAAACCGAGGCCCAATCAAACCCGCCGTAGCCTGGAACACCCTTGCGCAGGGGTTTCACCAGCCAGTCGGTCATTGAGAAAATAAAGGGCGACAGGGGGTTGCTGGGGTGAATACGAACCCACTGCATAAGGGCCCGCAACAACAGGCAGAATGTCAGGAGGCTGGCTGCTGTTTCAAGCAGCAATCGCAGAATGTCAAGCAGCAGCATGTTGTTCTACCAGCCTGTCAAGGGCGCGAGCCGGTAGGAAAAGGCCACGTGGTGGTGGCCCCCTTCAGCTTTCTGGGTTTTGCCGCACCAGAGCGCCTGCGGCGGGCGGGCTTGCTGGGTGTCAGCAGGGCCAACGGGGTAACCTCTCCCGGTGAAAGTGCTGTCTTGGACGGCTTGCGGGCAGTTGTCACCGACCTGGCCGGCGCTGTGTCTGCCTCGGTTTCAGGTTTGGTACTGGTTTTTACGGCTGGCTTTATGGTTTCCTCGCTTGCTCGCTTGGTTGCAGGCATTCAGAAACTCCTTTCAAATCCTTGAAGACAGCCCGTCAGTTTAACGGTACGGCCTTGAATATTCAAGAAATATGACTTGTGCCCCAGTTTGGAAGTACACTGGAAAAAAACTCCCGGGAGCCTTTGAATGAGCCATGTGCCAGAACAAGTATTGGGTGTGAAAGCGGGTGAACGTTACCGCCATTACAAGGGCGGCCTGTATGAGATCATCTGCCAGGCCACGCAGGAAAGCGATCTGAGCCAGGTGGTGGTCTACCGACCACTGACTGGCGACACCCACACCGCATGGACACGCCCGCTTCACGTATTTTTCGAAACAGTGAAGGTGGGCGAGCGCAGTACGCAGAGGTTCACCCGGGTAGACGGCGACTGACACTGGCCGGGCGCCATTCAACCGGGTCCTCCTGCGAAGCTTGTTTCAAGCCACTGCTTTCAGTGTGGGGCGAGGCTTCGTGGTGGCAGCCCTTGCCGGCTCAAAAACAAGGCCTGGCTCATCCACCGGGTCTTGCAGCAAGGTTTTACTGTCATGGTAGTAATCCTGCCGGTTGTGCCAGGGGTGATCCTCGCCCTGCCTTGGCAACTGGTCTGCAACCCGCTTCAGGTAATTTGAATTCAGTCCGCCCAGCACAGTGGAACCTTCTACCTGGTTCACACCTTCAGCCCGTGCAACCACCACAGCATGGCCTTTTTTGTCCATGAAGTTCAGCAGGCGGCAGGCAAAACCACTGACCAGGTCGGACTTCAATGTCCAGGAGGCATGGGTGTAGCCCAGCACCACCACGGAATTCGGCAGGTCCTGCAGCATGGCGCTCTTGTAGAACATTTTCTCGCTCAGGTTCACCGGCACACCATCCAGGCTGATCGCCATGCCCCCCACCATCTGCACATTCAGGCCGGTGGCGGTCACAACCAGGTCGGCCTCAAGCACCTTGCCTGAATTCAACTCGATGCCTTGCGGCACAAAGCGCTTGATCGTGTCGGTCACCACATCAGCCTTGCCGCTGCGAAGGGCCTTGAAGAAATCACCATCCGGTACCAGGCAAAGGCGTTGGTCCCAGGGCATGTAATCCGGTGTGAAGTGACGGATGTCCACATTCGAGCCTTTCAGCTGCCTGCGCATCATGGCAATCAGGAAACGGCGCACCACTTCCGGCCGGGTCTTGCTGGCCTTGAACATGAAATGCGCCAGGCCGATGGTGCGGGTGCGGTTCAGTTTGTAGGCCAGCTTGGAGGGCAGGGTTTTCTGCAGCACCCGTGTCAATGCGTCAACGGAAGGCAGCGAAAAAATGTATGAAGGCGAGCGTTGCAGCATGGTGATGTGTTTCACCCTGTCGGCCATGCTGGGCACCAGGGTCACTGCCGTGGCACCACTGCCGATCACCACCACTTTCTTGCCGGTGTAGTCCAGGTTCTCTGGCCAGTG
>DASUDJ010000021.1:0-3535 GCA_036275635.1 Limnobacter sp.
TAATCATCATTATTCTTTTTAGTGGAACGCATCTAAAAATGCGCATCAATGGTAACAGTTGTTAACACACAAAAAGGTGTTGGGCCCGTCGGCCACAAAAACACCTACTGAATTCTGAAAGCTTGCTAGGAGGAGATGAGACGTGTTCAAGCTGAATAAATTATCCGCAATCATTGCGATTGGGTTGGGAACTGCGGTACCTGTACAAGCTGGCCTGCTGGATGACCTGCTGGGTGCAAAAGTGAACCCGGTCAGCACCAGCAAAAGTGTAGCCCCTGCAGATCAGAGGGGAAGTTTCACGAAACCTTTCGCTGAGCCATTCGTGTATGAACGCTCAGTGGCTGATGACAACAATGCGGATTTGAAAGGGATCCGCACCGACAACAAGTGCGAAGGAATTGGCGCCAACGGCAAGCTGCGCTGCAAACCTGCTGCCGGGACAATCTCGATGTTGCCAAGCGGTGAATTCCTGTATTTCAACGCACTGGAGGGCACTGAAGATTTTGAATTCAGCATCCTGGTGGATTTTGGTCAAAAAGCCATCAATGACCAAACCCGTCGCATGCGGATTCCGGAAAGTGGAACCGCCAACGTGGAATGGACACGCCCAACTGATGTGGACTCGGGCGCAAACCCTGACGGTTATGCCATCACTGAATTGCTGCCAGGCCTAGGCCTGACCAACAAGGAAACCAACAGTGCCGATGGTGCCCTGTTCTGCGCAGATGTGGCCATGCTGGCCGACGGCCGCATCATGGCAGTGGGCGGTACGTCCTACTACAGCGAGCCTGGAAGCAATCTGATTGGCTACGGTCTGACCGAACTGGAAGGCCTGAAAAACAGCCGGGCCTACAACCCCAACACCAACAAGTGGGGTCAGCTTGCCGACATGAACTTCGGCCGCTGGTATCCCACCCTGATTACCTTGGAAGACAGCAAGATGTTCGTGGCCAGTGGTGTAACCAAGCTGCTGAAGCCGGTCTACCCGCAGGCCCCCGAGCAAAGCGGCCGAAATGTGGTGCAAACCGAGACATTCCATCCGGATGCAAATGGCGGCAAGGGTGAATGGAAGGTAAACGGCCAGGCTGCACAGCGTTCCTTGCCGCTTTATCCGAGACTGCACCTGCTGCCGAACGGCCACGTTTACTACAACGCAGCGGGGCAGGCCTTTAACCCATTCGGTCAGGCCTACGACCAGCCACTCTGGAATATTTCTGCCACTTACAACCCGAAAAATCAGACATGGTCTGATCTGGCCTATGCAGGTTTTCCGCTGAAGTTCAGTGATGCAGGGCTGGAGTCACTCACCCAGATCCTGAATCCGCTGACCGCCCCCAATGCGGCGGTGAGTGCACTGACCAAGACGCTGATGAGCGCGCCAATGAAGAGCCCACAGGCGCTTCAAAAATTGCTGAGCACTGTTACCACTGGTAACCCGGAGCAGATGCTGCAAAAAGTGGTGGGGTCGGGCATGCGTGGATCTACTTTCTCGATCATGATGCCGCTTCGACCAAACAGCCAGGGCCAGTACAAGGAGGCCAGTTTCCTGACGGCGGGTGGTGTGCTGCCCCTGGTAGGCGCAACCTCTCCAGGAGGCTATGTGGCTGTGGCTGCATCACGGATTGACACCGTGAAAACCGATGGCGACAAGATCACCAGCTATGAAAGCGAAGTCACAGGTTCATTGAATGAAACCAGGTGGTATGGCTCTGGCGTGTTGATGCCGGATGACTCAGTCATGGTGTTCAGCGGCGGAGACCGTGATGGCGTGGCCGCACCCGGCGTGGAATTCCCGCGCAAAACTGCGGAACGCTTCAATCCCGTGACCAAGAAGTGGACGCAGATGGCGGTGGCCAACAACCCCCGAACCTACCACAACACCGCCTTGCTGATGCAGGACGGCAGGGTGCTGGTGGGCGGCCATGCACCGATTTCCACTTTGTACATCAAGAACATCAACCTGGCAGCCTTCGGAATGTCTCCAAATGATGGCCGTGATCCCTCATTCGAAATCTATTCACCGCCTTATGTAACCAATCCAAACCGCCCAGTGCTGATGGGTCTGGACGGTGGTGACACACGCAAGAACTCCGAAGGAAAGGATGTGTTGCGTGAGTTCGCCAAGGGTGAGAAAGTCTCCATCATGATGAAGCAGGGAACCGATATGTCGAAAATCGACTCGGTCACACTGGTCCGCCACACGGTGACCACACACTTGCTGGATGCCGATCAGCGAACCGTGGTCATTCCCAAGGGGGCCCTGCAGGTATCAGGAAACAAGATTACCTTCACCATTCCTGACCAGGCTGCAGTTGTGCCGCAAGGTGCTTACATGATTTTTGCACGCACCAAGCAGGCGGATGGCAGCCTGCTGCCCTCCAAGTCAGTCAGCTTCATGCTGACCCACAGGAAAACACAGGGGGTCATGACTGCCAATGCCAGCCGATAAAAACCGCTGGTTGAAGAAAACGCTGGGCGCCTGCCTGGCGTTTTCTTTTTCAACCCTGATTCTTGCAAGCGCTATCCACACGCCCGCTGCCCTTGCCCATGCGGAGCATGGCTCCGAGGGCGGAATTCCTACGATAAGTACAAAAGCAAAACTGCCGAACGGCGTGTCTCTGCAGGTGGTCAAGAGCAATGCCTACCAGTTCGCACTGGCCACGGACGGCAAACAGAAAATTGAAGTTCTCGGAGAAGACAAACGTCCTTTTCTCAGGTTCGAAGGTGAGGAACTGTTCGCAGACTTGAATGCCTCGGGCTGGCACAGATCACTGTTACCGGGAGGCGGCCCACTACCCCAACGCCTGAAAACCAAGGTGAGACTGAAGCCGAACTGGGTGCTCATCAACAGGCAGACCGGTTACGGATGGTACGACCCGCGATTGATGAATGAACAGGTGCCTCATTTCAACCTGGGACTTCTGGTCAACGGGAAGCCACTTTCCGTGAGGGTGGAAAGAATTGAGCCTGCAGCAATGACTGGTTACTGGCGCCCGGTATTGACTGGCGAGCCTCCACATGAGGGATTGAACGCCATGGTACCAGGCCTGAGTGGTAACTCGCTGATGCTGAGCCGATTGCCCGTGGCAGACGCTGAATTTCAGGTGATGGATGACAACAACCGGCCTGTCATTGAATTGCGTGCAGATGGAGTCTGGCTGGACACTCAACACCCTTGGGCCTCCAGGCTTGACCTGTTCTACAGTCGGGAAAGCAAGGAAACCGCCTGGGTGAGAATATCGGAAAGCAGCACCATTACCTATGCAGACCCCCGATTGGCCAGAAAGCCCGCAAAAACTAGTGAAACAGGCAAGTGGTTGATTCCGGTGAAAATCAAGGACAGAGAGACTGTCGGTGTACTGGCGGGCGAGTTGCAATGGCAAAAGATTGAAGCAGGGAAATAGTCAAATACATGTTGTTCCCGAGACCACTCACCTCGCCCTGCAGAATGGCGCCGCGAAGTTTGCTAGGTTAGCAAGGGCGCATCTCCGCCATGGTTAGCGAAAGCGCATGCCGTTCTCCGGTCTGCGAAAGC
>DASUDJ010000022.1:0-5117 GCA_036275635.1 Limnobacter sp.
CATCATGGAAAGAATCTTCTTCCCGCTGGTGTCTGGCCGGGAAGGTGGCAGCGGCCTTGGCCTTACCCTTGCACAAACATTTGTGCAACAGCATGAAGGCATCATTGAATGCAGCTCCACGCCGGGAAGAACTCTATTCAAAGTTACATTGCCGCTGCAGTTCGAACAGGCGTCGGGCTGAGCGGTTTAAGGAACCATGACTGATGCGTCCAATCTGGGTAGTTGATGATGATCACTCCATTCGTTGGGTGTTACAAAAAGCAATTTCCCGCGAAGGCATACCCTGTGAAATTTTCTCCTCGGCTGCCGAAGTCCTGACCCGTCTGGAAAAGGAAATCCCCCAGGTATTGGTGTCCGATATCCGCATGCCGGGTCAGAGTGGCCTGGACCTGCTGGCCAGGGTGAGGGAGCTTCAGCCTGACCTGCCGGTCATCATCATGACCGCTTACTCTGACCTGGACAGTGCCGTGTCTGCCTTCCAGGGCGGCGCTTTCGAGTATTTGCCAAAGCCTTTCGATATTGAAAAGGCGGTTGAACTGATCATGCGGGCTGTAAGGGAAAGCCAGTCTGAAGAGTTCGTGGAGGAGGCAGACACGGGCACTCCCGAAATACTGGGCCAGGCGCCCGCCATGCAGGAAGTGTTTCGCGCCATCGGCCGCCTGTCCCAGTCCAATGTCACCGTGTTGATTACCGGCGAAAGCGGGGCAGGGAAGGAACTGGTGGCCAGGGCGCTTCACAGGCACAGCCCGCGAGCCAGTCAGCCTTTCATCGCCTTGAACACTGCAGCCATTCCAAAAGACCTGCTGGAATCGGAATTGTTTGGCCATGAGCGCGGTTCATTCACCGGTGCACAGGCGCAGCGGCGTGGCCGCTTCGAGCAGGCTGAAGGCGGAACCCTGTTCCTGGATGAAATTGGCGACATGCCGGCCGAGCTTCAAACCCGGCTGTTGCGGGTGCTGTCGGATGGACATTTTTACCGGGTAGGTGGGCAGCAGCCCATCAAGGCAAATGTGCGTGTTATTGCGGCCACCCACCAGAACCTGGATGAACGGGTGGCCCAGGGCCTGTTCAGGGAAGACCTGTATCACAGGCTGAACGTGATCCGGTTACGCCTGCCGCCCCTGCGGGAGCGACAGGAAGACATTCCACTGCTCGCCCGTCATTTTCTGACAGTTTCCGCCCGGGAACTGGGCACCGAAACAAAGAGGCTGTCAGAAGCCGCAGTGCGCATGCTTTGCGAGTTTCCATTTCCGGGCAATGTGCGCCAATTGGAGAACGTGTGCCGCTGGATTACCGTGATGGCACCAGCCCAATTGGTGGAGGCGCGCGATTTGCCGCCAGAACTGAAATCGGGCGCTCATGAACAGCTGCAGACTTCGGAACGCATGCAGACGAGTCCAGGCGGAATGCCCGGCCAGTCTGGCACTGCTGGCGGAATGAGTGCGGGCAATTCATCAAGCGCAACCACCTGGGCACCAGAACCGGTTGCTGCCGCTACTGCGGCTGCCCATGGCGGTTTTCCGTTACAGGGTTCTGCCATTCATGCAGACAATGCCCTGAATGCCGCATTTTCAGGTGGGGTTGCGCCTGCCGATTGGCTTGAACTGCTTTTTGCAGAAGCGGAAAAGGCGTTGGAAGCTGGACAACCGGATGTGATGGACAGCCTGACTGCCAAGTTCGAGACCACGGTTATCCAGGCTGCGCTGAAATCAACCCATGGCAAGCGGATTGAGGCTGCCCAGCGGCTGGGCATTGGCCGTAACACCATCACCCGGAAAATCCAGGACCTGAAGATTGATGTGAAAGACATTGATTAGGGAATGCTGATTTCAATCGCTTCGGCGGAAAAAGAAAAAGCCCTGCAGCAGACACTGCAGGGCTTTCTCATGTGCAAATCCCGTTCACATATTCTTCACC
This sequence comes from Limnobacter sp., assembly GCA_036275635.1. Lineage (GTDB taxonomy): Bacteria > Pseudomonadota > Gammaproteobacteria > Burkholderiales > Burkholderiaceae_B > Limnobacter. The sequence goes on from DASUDJ010000022.1 coordinate 1,918, forward strand.
TGGAACCTGCCAAGAATGCTGGACAGATCGGTGGCCACTCCTTTCAAACCAGACACTGCAGCGCTGGCCCGCCGTGCCATGTCTAGGTTGCCTTCCGACAACTGGGCCACCACTTCCACCTGGTGTCCAATGCTTTCCGAGGCCTGGTTCTGCTCCAGGAGTGCAGCATGGATGTTTTCAACCGAATGGGCCACTGCAGAGGAATCGGTGGTGATCTGGTTCATGGCCTGTCCGGCCAGGTCAACCAGTTCAACCCCTTTTTTCACGCTTTCCACGGCGAGGCCCATGTTGCTGACAGCAACACCCGAACTGCTCTGGATGGCTTCAATCATGCCGTGGATGTCGTCAGTTGATTTCCGGGTGCGCTCGGCCAGCTTGCGCACCTCGTCCGCCACAACGGAAAATCCCCGTCCCTGTTCGCCCGCCCGAGCGGCCTCGATTGCAGCATTCAATGCCAGCAGGTTGGTTTGTTCGGCAATGCCCTTGATGATCAGCGCAATTTCGGAAATTTCGCGGGATTGCTCGCCCAGGTTCTGAATCACCTCGGCAGTGCCCTGCACATTCTGTGAAATCCTGTGCATTTGCTGGGTTGCCGAGTTGATGGCGTTCAAACCGTCATCTGCCAACTGTCGAGCCTTGTTGCTGACCGCCTTGGCTTGTGTGGCAGACTCACCCACGCTGGCAATTGAAGAGGACATTTCTTGCACGGCCGCTGCCATGCCGGACGCTGCATCACTGCCGGAACTTGCGCCACGGCTGAGTTCTTCACTGGTGTGCACCAAGTCCTCGGAAGCGTTCTGAACCTGGTCAGTGCTGCGTTTCACGGCGCCCAGCGCTTGCTCCATGCTGTCAGCCATCCGATTCATGCTGCGGGCCAGCAGGCTGATCTCATTGCGCGTGGAAGCACTGCCGTTGGTGATTTCGGCAGATGCGCGCGCGGTCATGTCGCCATTGCCCAATTTCAAGGCCAGGGCTGTCAATTCCTTGGTGGAGCTGGTCAAGTTAGTGGTGACCCAGAACAGGGCCAGCGAAATCGCGATTGTGGCAATCACTCCCAACCCGATCATCAGCAAGGTAAGCGAGTAAATGGAACTGAACATTTCAGAGGTGAGTGCCGGCGCAACGACGGTGGCGCCACCCCATTGCGGTATTTTGCTGAAGGCCAGGAATTCAGTGCGCTTCTTGCCGGTTTGTGGATCAGTCCAGCTGACCTGTGTCATGCCGGAATTCTCGCGGGTAATTTTTTCCAGGAGTTGCTGCAGGTCGGCCTGGCTGGCCGCCAATTCCTTGAATTCATCGCCCTTCAGCTGAGAGTGGATCATCACCTTGCCCGCATTTGAACCTGTGGTGTACAGGACGAAGGGCGTGCCCGTCTCGCCGATTTTTGTACTCAGTACCGCATTCTGCACATCGGCAAACAGGTTGGTCATGTCAAAACCGATGTACAACACCAATTCATGTTTTCCGTCGGTGGTTTTCACAGGAAGGTACTTTGACATGTAGCGTTTGCCAAACAGGATCGCCTCGCCCACATAGGTTTCGCCCTGGATCAGCTTTGCATAACTGGGGTGGTTGCGGTCCAGCTTGGTTCCCACGGCACGCTCGCCGTTTTCCTTTTTCACGCTGGTGGACACCCGCAGGTAATCATCCCCGGTGCGCACAAACACAGTGGCCACACCACCGGTCATCTTCGTGAAGTTGTCCACCAGGTTGTAGTTGCCGGTCACTACGCTGGAACCCACTGTCACCAGCGGACCATCAACTTTTGGGGTAATGGCAATCATCTGGTCTGGATCAACCTGCAACTGGCCTTTGAACTGCACTTCAAACAGGTCCGCCAGTTGAGTGACTGAACTTTCAGACAGCTTGTATGCAATTTCCATGGTTTGCCTCAGGCCTTCCGCCTGTGTCGACACGGTCTGTTCAGTGCGCTCAATGGCTGCATTGAAGGTGGTCCAGGCGGTTATTCCCACCAGGCTCAGCACAATCAAGGCCACCAGGGCAGCACTGGTAAAACTGATCTGTTTGGAAAGGGGCAGGGTTTTCAGGATCATGATGCGCAGCTTTGAGTCAATTAAGAATCCAAACCGCATCATCCCACTGGGCCACCCGTATTAATTGCCTAATTAGAGGGGGATTTACCTCTTTAAATTATTCACAAAACTCCGTGAGCAGGCCGCAGAAGGCCAGCAGGAGGTGAATCGGCTCAGAACAGGAGGTTTGCAATTGCGGGCGCATGATCTGACGGTTTTTCCCATTTCCGGGGAGCACGGTCAATCATGCTGGCCTTGCAGTGAGGCGCCAGAGCATTCGACAGCAGCACATGGTCAATCCTGAGCCCCTTGTTCTTCTGGAAGCCCAGCATTCGGTAATCCCACCATGAGAAAGTCTTTGCAGGCTGCTCGAACAGGCGGAAACTGTCGACCAGTCCAAGACTAAGCAGTGTACGGAAGCGGCTGCGTTCTTCTTCCGAGCACAGCACCTGGCCTGCCCAGGCTGCTGGGTCGTGCACATCCCGGTCATCCGGTGCAATGTTGTAGTCGCCCACCAGGGCCAGTTTCGGGTATTGGGCCAGCCAGTTGGTGCAGTCTTTCAGCAGGGCATCCAGCCAGGCTTTCTTGTATTCGAACTTGTCGGAGCCCACCTCCGAGCCATTGACAACGTAAGCGCTGATGAAGCGGAGATCTCCGAAGGTGGCAGCGATTACGCGTTTTTGTTCGTCCGGAAAGCTGGGCAGGTTCACCTGCACATCAGTGGGCACCGGCATGGTGGCTTTTCTGTACAGGATAGCCACGCCGTTGTATGTTTTCTGACCGGCATACACCGCGCCGTAACCCAGCGCATCCAGTTCAGCCAGTGGAAAGTTTTCATCTGTCAGCTTCAGTTCCTGAAGGCCAAGCAAGTCCACTGGGTTGGCCTGCAACCACTGCAGCAGGTGGGGCAGGCGAACTTTCAGGGAATTCACATTCCAGGTGGCCAGAGAAATTTCAGACATCATGCCGCCTGCCTGTTGTCCACCATGCCGGTGTGTCGAAGCAGGGCATCCATCCGTGGTTCCCGGCCACGGAAGGCCTTGAAGGATTCCGCAGCAGGCCGGCTACCACCGACTGACAGGATTTCATCCAGGAACTTTTGACCAGTCTCAGGGCTGACCACGCCATTTTCTTCGAACATGGCAAATGCATCGGCTGACAGCACCT
>DASUDJ010000023.1:0-2592 GCA_036275635.1 Limnobacter sp.
TGTCATTCATGGATCTGGACAATTTCAAGCTGGTGAATGACAGCTTGGGGCATGCCGTTGGAGACAAGTTGCTCAAGCGGGTGTGTTCCAAACTTGTGTTGCGCCTGCGGGCTGAAGACAAGGTATACAGGCTGTCGGGCGATGAGTTCGTGATCCTGAGTGGTGGAAATGTCAGGGAAGACCTGGCAAAAAACCTCGGGCAACGCATTCAGTCGGCAATTGCAGAGGCGGTGGCTTACACCTGTCCGGATATTCCTGTCTCGGCCAGCATCGGCATGCTGATCATTGCTGGCAACCAGGATGAAAGCCTCGAAAAACTGCTGGGGCGAGCAGACCACCTGATGTACAAGGCCAAAAAGCAGGGCAAGAACCGGGTCCTGGTGGAGTCGGTTTAGGCCTGCTGACAGTTCATCGGGCCTGCCTACTTGACCGGCTTGTCCAGTTCGCCGATGTCCAGTATCGGGGCAGCATCCATGCTTTCCGCGCCCATCAGCTTGGTGACACGGCCCAGCACGGCTGCAATCAGGTGCTGTTCCCAAGGCTCAAGCTGGCTGAATCGCTCGGCAAACCGGGTTTGAAGGCTGGACGGGGCGTCGTTCACCTCGTGCCTACCCTTGTCCGTCAGCACCACTTCAAGCCGGCGCTTGTCAGCCTTGCTCCTGATTTTCTGGATTAACCCCCGACTTTCAAGTTTCTGCAGGATGACGGTGGAGGTGACGGGAGAAAGGCTTAATGCCTTGGCCAGTTCACCGGGCGATACGCCAGGATTGTCAGCCACCGACTGCAATGTCAGCAATTCCGATGTGGCCATGTCGGCTTTTTTTGCCAATTCGCGTGCGCCCGATTCTGTTGCGCGAATGATTCTTCGGAGCGAAATAAGGGAATCCTGCAGGGTGCTTTCCATGACCGCCATTTCAATAGGGTGTTCGGTTGCCTGAATTGTAGTAACAAAAGGAAAGTAAATGTTGAAAATTCAGACGCTTAGAGTTTTACATCCAAATGCCTGAAAAGAGGGGGTAGGGTTATGGGGCCTGTGACTTGGATCCCCCGGCACCCGCCATGGCCCTGACAATCGCGCCAGTGATGCGGATTCGGAACGCCATGCCCCAAATAGGGGGTAAGTGAGCTCCCTGAATTTGTTAACTTGTGTGAGTTCTTGGTATCACCTGGGATGGTCAGTGCAGCCAGGAAGCATGAGGCACAGGCAGTGCCCTTAAAACAGAACAGAGGGTGGTTGGTGAATGGGCTGGTTGTTTGACGATTTTGCATTCGCAATAGCAATACTGTCTGAAGCCCAACTTTCCGGCCTTGCCTTCGGATTTTTTGCCTCTCTCCTGGCCATGACAGTGGCGGTGGAAGTACGTATCAAGAATCCTCCCCGAATTGCCAGCAAACCCTATATCGTGCGTCGGGGTACCTTGATTGCCCTGTATGTCCTGTCGATGTTTTTCTCCTCGGCTTTCGTGGGGCTCACCCTGCCTGCTGCAAAGCAGGGAATGTTCAGCATTTCGGGTACCCTGCTGACCTTCATTGGCTGCATTGCAGTATTCCTTTGCGTCGATTACCTGGTGCAGTCTGCAAAGTCCACGGCCGTTCTTTTCCGGCTGCTGTACAGCGGGCTTGGCATGCTGGTCCAGTATGGTATCCACATTTCCTTCATTTTCCTGCCGACCAACCAGATGGTGCTGGACATCCGGTGGTCAGGCCTGGTGTTGTCCTATTTCTTCCTTTTTTTGTGCATGGTGCTTTTAAGCCGATTTGCGCATGAAACTTCCGTGGGGCAGGCCAAACCATTGAGAAGCAGGATGATCTACATTTTTGGTATCGTGGGCCTGAACCAGATGATTGCATTGAGCCTCCTGGGATTCATACACGTCGGAGATATCGGTACGCCAACGCCCTGGTATGGATTGTGGACCGGTTGGTCAGGTTTTGAAGTGTTCATCAGCGCATCTGCACTGCTGATGATTTCCGTCCTGGTCTGCTATGTGTATGCCCTTATCGACCGTTCGGTGCAGGTGTTGCGTGACGATAACCAGCGCCTGCTGGTGTTGAAACAGAATGCGCTCGAACAGGCGGCCACCACTTCAGAAGCGCTTGAGAAAGAGCGCATCCGGATTGGCCAGTTGGAGCGCTCCATTGAACTGGTTCAGCATGACCATGAAATGTCGGTGGACAGCCTGGTGGCCGCGGTGACCACCCTTGAGGACGGGGTTTTTGAGTGGGACATTGAACAGGAAACCATGGCGTTCAGTTCGACATGGCGTCGAATGTTCGGGCTGGACGAACGCTCCAAGACACCTGTACCTGCCGCCCAATGGCGAGCGGGCGTGCTGAGTGAAGATGTAAAGAACCTGGATGCAGCCTGGCAGTCCTGCCTGACCGGCCGGTCCGCCACAGCCAGCGTTCAGTTGCGATATTGCACCAGCTATGGTTCATTGCTGAAACTGGAAATCCAGCTGGTGGCCGTAAAAAACGCTTATGGCCTTCCCAGCAAGGCAGTCGGCATCATTCATGACCGCACGGAGGAAATGGATCTTGAACTTTCAATCCGGGAGGAGTTGAACGAGGAGTCCCTTCTGTCGAGCAGAA
>DASUDJ010000024.1:0-7166 GCA_036275635.1 Limnobacter sp.
AAAATGGGGGTACCCTTTAGGCTTATTCTTTCCCGCATGCAGCACTTCCACACTGATCCCACGATCAGCAAGGGAATGAATGCAATGAACAGAAATTGCCGGGAAACTGCCAACAATCAATTGCAACGCGGTTTGGACGCATCGGAGGTCGACTGTACGAGAGAGAACATTGGCCCTTCGCGCGAGAGTAGGGATGACAATGCCGGGTTGGTCCGCGACAAGCCCAATGTTCTCCTGGTGGAAGACAACCCGATCAACCAGGATGCAGCCAGCTTGCTGCTGACTGAAATGGGTTGCCTGGTTGATGTGGCCTACAACGGGGTTCAGGCCCTGGAAAAATTTCTTCGACGAACTTACGATCTGATCCTGATGGACTGCCAGATGCCGCTAATGGACGGATTGACTGCAACAAGCCGGATTCGCAGCCATGAGTTGAAGCAACGCCTTCGAAGGACTCCCATCGTGGCAATTACAGCAAATGTGCATCCGTCGGATAGACAAGTCTGTCTTGATGCGGGTATGGATGACTATCTCCCTAAGCCCTTCAAGCACTCCCAATTGAAGGGTGTACTGCAGCGTTTTCTGAATACACTTCGCGACGCCTGAGGCTCAGGGACTTTACATGCACAAAGGGATTCCAGGTTTTCTATTTCATCCAACCTTTCTTCTTGAAGAAGTAAAAGGGAATAATCACGCTGACCGCCATCAGGCCAAGTGAAAAGGGATATCCCCATTTCTGGGTCAATTCGGGCATGTACTCGAAATTCATGCCGTATACACTGGCAATCAGGGTAGGTGGCAACATGGCCACAGAAGCCACTGAAAAAATCTTGATGATCTTGTTCTGCTTGATGTTGATAAAGCCCATCACCGCATCCATCAGGAAGTTGATCTTGTCGAAAATGAAAGAGGTGTGTCCATCCAGCGATTCGATGTCTCTTTGAATGATTTTTACCTGGGATAAAAGATCTTTTCCCAGCGTCTGTTCACGAGAGAAATACGACAGCACCAGGCGCGTGTCCATCAGATTGCGCCGTACTGTACCGTTGATGTCCTCCTCACGTGCAATCAACTGGATGTACTCCTCGGCTTCTTCATCGCTGCCTTTCTTTTCCGAGAGCACACGCTCATTGATCACTTTCAGATTCTGATAGACCTCTTCCAGGACATCCGCTGACTGCTCCACATCCAGTGCAAACAATTCCGTGACGATCTGCAGTGGGTTGGTCCATGCCCTTCGGTCTGCCTTGGATCGCATCCGCATCAGGCGGATGATCGGCAAATCCTGTTCATGGATGCTGAAAAGAAAATTTTCCCCAATCACAAAGCGGACAGGTTCGGTGGTGATGCGTCCTGATATTTCAACAAGGAAGTCGGCACGAATATTCAGGTAATCCTGCTTGTCCAGAAAAATGCGTGCGCTGGCTTCAATGTCAGCATCATCTTCAGCAAGCTCCAGTTCCACACCGAACTGATCCAGGATTGCTGCTCTTTCATCCTCGCCTGGACTGACAGCGTCTATCCATGTCAGCTCCGACTGAAGGGGCAGATCCAGCAACGATCCCTTTTTGATCAGTTGTTTGTTTTGACCAGAAAATATATGCAGCATGATCTTGAATGATTTCCAGTAAAGGATTGAGGCGGATGGAATTGCAACAGCAATGCCGATCAAGCAATCTTTGACCAGTCGAATGCATTGAAGATTCCATGACAAATCCAGCCTGTTGCAAAAGGTGTATTTCCAATGCTGATCTGCCACCATGAAAAAACCCGCCACAAGGGCGGGTCCAGGAATTAGCAAAATTTTCTTCCGGCTTTACCTGTACAACACTTCAGGCAACCACATGCCAATCTGTGGGAACACATACAGCACGAACATGGCGAAGATCTGGATGAACATGAATGGAATCATGCCCATGAAGATCTGGTTCAGGGTTACGCCCGGTGGCGACACGCCTTTCAGGTAAAAGGCTGCCATGGCCACGGGTGGCGACAGGAAGGCTGTCTGCAGATTCAGCGCAACCAGCAGGCCGAAGAACAGTGGGTCTACATCGAAGTAGGGCAGCAGGGGGATGAAAATTGGCATGAAAATCACGATGATTTCAGTCCACTCCAGGGGCCAGCCCAGCAGGAAAATTATCACCTGCGACAACAGCAGGAATTCCAGCGGTGTCAGGCCCAATGACAGCACCCACTTTTCAACCAGTTCCTGGCCACCGAGCAGTGCGAATGCAGCCGAGAAAATCGAGGAGCCCACAAACAGCCAGCACACCATGGCCGTGGTTTTGGCGGTCAGGAAAGAAGATTCCCGCAGCACGCCAAAGTTCAACTGCCGATAGGCCGCTGCCAGCAACAGGCCACCAAATGCGCCCACGGCCGCTGCTTCAGACGGTGTTGCAAAACCAAACACGATGCTGCCCAACACAGCCAGGATCAGAAAGGCCAGTGGGAAGAAGGAAGAAAGCAGCATCTTGAACACTTCAAGGCGTTCAAAGGTAAGGCGCACGGTGTAAAGAATTACCAATACAGCCACAACAGCCAGTGCAATCCAGAAGTTGGTGGGGGCAGGGCGTGATTCAGTAGGCTGAGCCTCTGCAGCAGCAACTGTGTCAGCAGGTGCCGGCTCTACAGGTGCAGGTGCAACAGGCGCTGCTTCTTCAGTGCTCACCGCTTCGGCAGTGTCTGCACCGGCAGGCTCAGCCAGTCCACCGTCTTCAGCTGTGGGCTCAGCAAGGTCGAATGAATAATTGCTGCCCTCGCTGCTTTCATACTCGCTGCCAAAACTCACCAGGCCGGTGGTGTCGAACTCAGCCTGCTTGGGTGCTGTCAATGAGGAATACACAAGGCCCAGGATGAATGCTGCAAACAGGGCTGGCAGCATGGCGATGAACAACTGGTTGAACACCTGGCCAGTGGTCAGGTGACCCTCGCGGCGACCCTTCAGGCCGCCCACCAGCGCTGCCACTGCGCGGCTGCTGCCATATGTGCGTTTCAGGGAATCCAGGACTGGTGTCAGCGGAACCTTGCGGTCTTCTTCAGACAGGGGTGGGGCACATTTCGGGTTGATCTTGGCGCGAATGATCACATACAGAATGTACAAGCCTGCAAGCATCAGTCCGGGAAAAAACGCGCCTGCATAGAGTTGCACCACAGACACACCGGCCGTGGCACCATACACGATCAGCAACACGGAGGGTGGAATCAGGATGCCCAGGCAGCCACCGGCAGTAATGACACCCGCTGCCATTTTTGTGTCGTAACCGGCTTTCATCATGCTGGGCATGGCCAGCAAGCCCATCAATGTCACCACCGCACCCACGATACCTGTTGCGGTTGCAAAAATTGCGCAGGTGACCAGGGTTGCTACGCCCAATGCACCCGGCACCTTCGCCAGTGACAGGTGAAGTGACTTGAACAGCTTCTCAATCAGGTTGGCCCTTTCAACCAGGTAACCCATGAACACGAACAGCGGAATGGAAATCAGCACATCATTGGTCATGACCTTGTAGGTGGATTGCACCATCAGATCCAGCGTGTGCTGTATGTTTCCGTCGTAGGCGAAGTAGGTAAATATCACCCCCATGCCCATCAGGGTGAAGGCGGTGGGGAAGCCCAGCATGATGGCCACAACCACCAGCGAGAGCATCAGCAGGCCCAGGTGACCATTGGTCATCTCGGAGGGTGCAGGCATTGCAATGGCGACCCCAACCAGGATCATCGCCATGATGGCAAAGCCAAAATACAGTTCTTTTCTCATGTTGGTTCCTGTCAGTCCTTGCCGAGTGAGGCTTTCAGTTTTTCCACGTCAACTTCCTCGACGTCGTCTTCACGCTTGGGCCATTCACCGTCCTTGATGCACATGACACAGCGGATCACTTCCACCACGCCCTGTAACAACAGGAAAAGGCCGGCAATCGGCAGGAAAGTCTTGAAGGGGTAAATCGGGGGTCCGTCGGCTGTCACAGATGACATTTCCTTGATTGCCCAAGACTCACCTGCAAAGGTGTAGCCCGCATAGGTCAATGCGACAATGCCCGGGAAGAAAAATACAAAATACAGCAACAGGTCAAGAATCGCCTGCGTCCTGGGGGTGAAGAAGCCGTAGAGGATGTCTCCCCGCACATGGCCGCCCTTGGCCAGAGTATAGGCGCCCGCCATCATGAACAGGATGCCGTAGAGAATGTAGGAGGCATCGAACACCCACGGGTTGGGGTGGTTGAAGGCATAGCGCGTGAATACTTCCATCACGATGACTGCCGTGAGGATCACGATTAGCCAGGAAAAAGCCTGGCCGATTTTTGTCGACATTCTGTCGATCATATGCAGGAAACTTAACATAGTTGAACCCCAGGTTCCTTTCTCAAAAAAAAGCCAACAACCTTTTTGGGGTTGTTGGCTTTTCCATTTCATCGTGCTTACTTCTTGCGGGCGTAAAACGCCTGTGCCATCTTGTAATCAACCGTTGTATCGGACTGCCACTTGGCTGCACGTGCTGCAAATGCACGCTGTGACTCGAACACTTTCTTGAACATCGGGTTGGCTGCAGCCTTTTCCTTGGTTACCTCGTCCCAGGCAGCCAGTTGGGCCTTCAGGATCGCGTCAGGAGTCTTGAAGAACTTCACGCCCTGCTTGCTCTGCATTTCTGCATAGTCCCTGGAATAGCGGTCAATTGCTTTCCAGCTCATGTCTGCAGAAGAGGCTTCAGCCGCCGCCTTGATGATGGCTTTCAGTTCTGCAGGCAGCTTGTCGTACTTGGTCTTGTTGAACATGATTTCAAACTGCTCGGAAGCCTGGTGGAAACTTTGCAGCATGCACACCTTGGACACATCCGGGAAGCCCAGAACACGGTCGGAAGAGGCATTGTTGAATTCAGCAGCATCCAGCAGCCCACGGTCCATTGCCGGAACAATTTCACCACCTGGCAAAGCATTCACAGCCACGCCCATCTTTGTGAACATGTCCACTGACAGGCCCACAGTGCGGAACTTCAGGCCTTTAAGCTCTTCAGCCTTGGTGATTGGCTTCTTGAACCAACCCAGTGGCTGGGTGGGCATCGGGCCTGACATGAATGAAACCACATCCATGTTCATGCTCTTGTAGATTTCGTCCAGCAGTTCCTTGCCACCACCATAGTAGTGCCAGGCCAGCAGCATGTTGGCATCCATGCCGAATGCAGGGCCTGAGCCCCACAGGGCCACTGCCGGGTTCTTGCCATACCAGTAGGCAATCACGCCATGGCCACCATCCAGAGTGCCCTTGCTGACTGCATCCAGCAGGTCGAAAGCCTTCACCACTGAACCGGCGGGCAGCACTTCAATCTTCAGGCGGCCGCCTGTCATGCTGTTTACTTTTTCAGAGAAATCGACTGCGTATTCATGGAAAATGTCTTTCTGTGGCCATGTGCTCTGGAAGCGCATGTTCACGGTTTGTGCAGTGGAAATCATCGGGAATGCCATTGCACCGGCACCCACTGCGGCCACGGATGTGCCCTTGATGAAATCACGGCGCTTCTGGTTATTCACTGAATCGGTCATGTTGCCTCCTTCAATTGATGTAGCTTTCGACTTTGGGATTTTTCTGGTTTTGGTTTTGAACCTGCATTTTGATGGCGCATCTTTTCTAGCTAAATTGGAGCAAACCCTTACCTATTCGGGGTTTCCCTAGGGTCGAAAAAAAACCGCCAGCAGTCATGCTGGCGGTTTTTCCTGGTGTGGCCGGGCTGTTTCAGCAGGCATTCATCCGTGGGCGCTTGCCTTTTTTTCAGCCTGTACCGGGGCTGCCTTGTTGCGGTTGATGGTTTCAACCTTGCGCTGCTTTTCATGAAGGAAGCTCAACACCTCCGCCCGGTAATGGTTGTAGGTGGGGTTGTCTGCCAGCGCCAACCGATTCCGCGGTCGGGGCAGGTCGATATCCAGGATCTGTCCAATCGTGGCGGAAGGCCCGTTGGTCATCATCACGATTCGATCCGACAGCAACACTGCCTCATCCACATCATGGGTAATCATCACCACCGTGTTTTTCAGTTCCGCCTGGATGCGCATGACTTCATCCTGCAAATGTGCCCGGGTCAGTGCATCCAGTGCACCGAAGGGTTCATCCAGCAGCAGCACTTTCGGTTCCATGGCCAGTGCACGGGCAATGCCCACCCGCTGTTTCATGCCACCTGAAATTTCAGACGGCAGGCGATCCAGCGCATGGCTCATGTTCACCATGTCCAGGTTGTGCAGAATCCATTCCTTCTGCTCTTTCTTCGTTTTCCTGCCCTTGAAGATTTTTTCGACAGCAATTTCCACATTCTGGTAAACAGTCAGCCAGGGCAGCAGGGAATGGTTCTGGAACACCAGGGCACGGTCAGGCCCAGGGGAGTTCACTTCCTTGTTGTCCACCAGCACCACGCCTTCACTGGCTGTCAGAAGGCCTGCAATGATGTTCAGTACGGTTGATTTGCCGCAGCCAGAGTGGCCGATCAAAGAGATGTATTCACCACGGTTCACTTCCAGGTTGATGTCTTTCAACACCGGGTTTACCACGCCATTGCGTTCAAAACGCATTTGTACTTTCGAGATGCTCAGGAAGCGATCAGTCATTTTGTATTCCTCGTATTTCGTGTCAACTGCGGATCAAGTACCGATCAACCTGCGGAAGTGCCACGGGTAATTTTCTTGCCCACCCACGCCACGCAGCGGTCCAGGATGAAGCCCACAATGCCCACATACACCAGCGCCAGAACACTGTCGCTGATCAGCGAGCTGTTCCAGGCATCCCAGATGAAGAAGCCGATGCCCACACCACCGATCAGCATTTCAGCCGCCACGATTGCAAGCCAGCTCAAACCCACACCGATGCGCAGCCCGGAGAATATGTAAGGTGCAGCTGCGGGCAGCATGATTTTCCAGAAGTACTCCACACCGTTGTGCTGGATGACCCGAGACACGTTGCGGTAATCCTCAGGAATGTTGCGAATGCCCACCGAAGTGTTGATGATGATGGGCCATATTGCGGTAATGAAAATCACGAATATCGCAGACGGGTTGCCATCCTGAAAGCCTGCAAGCGACAAGGGCAACCAGGCCAGGGGCGGCACGGTGCGCAGCACCTGGAACAGGGGATCAAGCCCGCGCAGGGCCCATGTGGATTGCCCCACCAACACACCCAGCGCCACACCC
>DASUDJ010000025.1:0-3368 GCA_036275635.1 Limnobacter sp.
CACACCCACTATGATGCGGAAATGATCGTGGCGCCCAGCCTGTCCGAATCGGTGCGCCATGGGGTGACCACCGTGCTGGTGGGCAGTTGCTCACTCAGCATGATCTGCAGCGAAGCGGAAGACGCCTCCGATATTTTTACCCGGGTAGAGACCGTACCCAGGGAAAAAGTCCTGCCCATCCTTCAGCAGAAAAAAACCTGGCGCACGCCCCGTGAATGGGTTGACTTCGTCCAGCAGCAACCACTGGGCCCGAACCTGATTTCCTTCCTGGGTCACAGCGACCTGCGTGTGGCCACCATGGGATTGCTGGATTCAACTGACCGAAAAATCAAACCCACTGAAGCACAGATGCAGCAAATGGAAGCCACCCTGACCGAGGCGCTGGAGGCCGGGTTCCTGGGGCTTTCAACCATGTGCCTGAAATGGGACAAGATCGACGGGGACCGGGCCTGGTCAAAAAGCCTGCCCAGCACCTACGCCCGCTGGAGTGAACTGCGCCGCCTGAACAAGATTTTGCGAAAGTATCGCCGGGTGCACCAGGGTGCGCCGAATGCAGCCAACCCACTGCAGATTTTTGAATACCTGTTTGAAACACTGGGCTGGCTGCGCAAGCCACTGAAAACAACCCTGATTGCACTGATCGACCTGAAAGGCAACAAGACGGTGCGGCCCATGGCGCAGATTTCCAGCCGCCTGGTGAACTGGCTGGGCGGAGCCTTCCGCTGGCAACTGCTGCCCACGCCCTTCACCGTGTATGCGGACGGAATTGACGTGGTGTTTTTCGAGGAATTCGGTGCTGGCGAAATGGCGCTGGACCTGCGCAACCAGGTGGAACGCAACAGCCTGCTGAAGGATGAAAAATACCGGCGCAACTTCCGCAGGTTTTATGGCCAGAAGCTGAGCCCACGGGTGTGGCAGCGCGACTTTGGCGATGCCATCATTCTTGAATGCCCAGACCCCAACCTGGTGGGCAAGAACTTTGATGAAATTGCACGCGCCCGAAAGGTCCACGTGGTGGATCTCTTCCTTGACCTGGTGGTCCAGTTTGGCAAGCAATTGCGCTGGTACACCACGGTGGGCAATCACAAGCGGGAAGTCATTCGCGAGCTGGTGCAGGACAGGAACACGCTTATTACATTCAGCGACGCTGGTGCGCACATTCGTAATATGGCCTTCTACAACCTGCCCCTGCGCTTCCTGAAGCTGGTGAAGGAGGCAATTGATGAAGGCAAACCCATCATGAGCATGGAAACCGCCGTGTGGCGACTGACAGGCGAGCAAGCCGACTGGCTGGGTATTGAGGCCGGAAAAATCCGCATGGGTGACCGGGCCGACCTGGTGGTGCTGAATCCTGATGCACTTCAGCAGAACCTGGAGCAGGTGTGCTGGGGCGAGATGGAAAACTTTGGCCTGCAAAGACTGGTGAATCGCAACCCCGGAGTGGTGAAGCACGTGCTGATCAATGGCAAGATAGCTGTCGAGCAGGAAGAGGTTTCTCCCCTGCTTGGGCAACAACACGGATACGGGCAATTCCTGCCCGCGAGAACCTGAACCAACAAGCTGTGCACCGCAAACGGAGAAGTAGAACATGATCGGTTACATCACACTGGGTACCAACGACCTGAAAAAGAGCGGCGAATATTTTGACAAGCTGTTTGCACCCCTAGGCGCAAAGCGACTGCTGGACCTGCCCCGCGGCATTTTCTGGGGAACAGGCTTCGACAGGCCATTCATTGGCCTGATGACGCCTTCAAACGGTGAACCTGCTAACGTGGGCAACGGCACCATGGTGGCAATTGCCGCAAAGGACCGCGCACAGGTGGATGCATTCTATGCCCATGCACTGGCCAACGGCTGCACCTGCGAGGGTGCACCCGGTGAACGCATGCCAGGCTTCTATGCGGCTTACTTCCGCACACCGGAAGGCCACAAGATGAACATGTTCAAGATGGGCTGACGATTGAATTCCGCTGACTCAATCCACACTGGGTTTGCAGGCGCCGGTGCCGCGGGCACCGGTTCCTCACCTGTCGAAGAGGTTCCAGCCCCCTGGAACCTGAATGGCAGTGGCCTGATCATCATCATGCGCAGCAGGCTGGACAAACTGGCCGGCGACGCCCGCATACCCGAGAAGCTGCGCGCAAGCCTGAAAACACCGCTCAGTGTGCTGATGTATGTGAATTACACCCATTCCAATGCAGGGCCCTACCAGGAACTGCTCTATATTCCGGGTACGGTCGCATTCACAGGCAGGCGACTCCCCACGATCAGCAACATCGTGGTCAGTAGCGTGAGCAGCGTGGTGAATGGCCGCAGAAACTGGGGTATTCCCAAAAACCTGTGCAGTTTCGGAAACCATGATGGCCCGGAAGGGCTGCGGGAAATCAGCCTGGAAAGCAATGGCCTGCCCCAGTTTCAACTGGCCTATCGAGGTAAGGGCTTCTCGTTTCCAATTACGACTGGCCTTGTGCCACGCTTCCTGAAAACGCTGGGCCAGCACTGGGAGGGCAGTGAATTTGTCTACAGCCCAAGCGCCAGCGGGCGCGCACGCTTTGCCAGCATCCACCAGCTTGAAAGCCTGGGCGATTCATTTCCGGACATTGACCTGAAGGATGTCCTGTTTGCCCTTGAAATTACCCGCTTCAACATGGTTTTTCCGGTGCCGCAGATCCTTCAGGCCGGGCCTCGCCTGAAAGGCTGAACCAAAGGCATTCTTTTGAATCCAAGTCTGCAGAAATCATTGCGGGGAGGAACCACATGCAACGAAGAACAATACTGGGCGCGCTGGCTGCCTTGGGTGCAGGCCTTGGACTGTTCAAGACAGCCACCGTGTCGGCAGCGTCAAACAGGCTGAACAAACCAGAGGCAGAGTGGCTGAAAATCATCAGCCGGGAACAGTACAACGTGCTGTTCAAGGAAGCCACGGAAAGGCCTTTCTCAAGCCCGCTGAATGATGAAAAACGCAAGGGTACTTTCATTTGTGCAGCATGCAACCAGGCGCTTTTTCCATCGCAGTACAAGTACGACAGCGGCACAGGCTGGCCCAGTTTTTTTGATGCCAACAAGGGCAGCCTGAACACAAAGACCGACTACAAGCTGGTGCTGCCGCGCACGGAATACCACTGCAGCAATTGCGGAGGGCACCAGGGCCATGTGTTTGATGACGGCCCGGCCCCAACTGGAAAGCGATACTGCAACAACGGCCTGGCATTGCAGTTTGTGCCTGAAGGCAAACCCTTGCCCCAGGTGCGCAAGGCCTGAACTGCAGTTCAGCTCACCAGGGGAACTGTGAAGTGGAAGGCACTGCCCTTGCCCACTTCACTTTCAACCCACAGGTTTCCATGCATCAACTCGACCAGTCTGCGGGT
>DASUDJ010000026.1:0-3690 GCA_036275635.1 Limnobacter sp.
AGCAGCAGTTCGGGCTGAACCGGTTTCAGCAGCCAGCCCTGTATGCCGATCTGCCTGGCCTCGGCAATCTGTTCCTTGTCGGACTGGGTGCTGATGATGAATATGGGTGTATTTCTGGACACTGACCTGACCCGCCTGCAGAATTCCAGGCCACCCAGGCCAGGCAGGTTGATTTCGGTGATGATCAGGTCGGGCGTGCCATGCTCAACAATATGCTGCAGGGCCTCTTTTGCGCTTGCCACCGTTTCTGCCGTGAAACCCGCCTGCCGCACCACCTCTGCATAGGTTGTCCTGATTGAATGGGACTCGTCAACCAACAGTACCTTCTTCATCATGCGTGTCCATTTCCATTCCAACCAGGAAATGTTAAATGAACAAATAATAGTCAAGACAAGAATTAACCAAAGTTAACTGGCGGAGTCCCCCTCCTTTTGCCTGTTGCCAATCACTTCATGATGGTCTCATTCATGCACTTAAGCTGCACGGTGGCTTTCTCGACAGGCCCCGCCTGGCTCACGCTGCGGCTTTCGCCTGGCCGAATGTAAACCTCGTTGGATTGATTGCCGATCAGCACCTTGCAACGCTTGGCCTGGTCGGGATGCCTGTTCTGGATCTGGATGCTGGTTTCCTGGCATGACTGGGTAATTGTTGCCTTGGTCGTGCCCTCGGAAAGGTCCTGCACCTGCTGGCCCTCGATATTGCAGAGGTTGGAGGCACTGGCGGGGGTGGCGCTGTTGCCTGGCGCCTGGCTTCCCTTGCTTGAGGGTATGGGCACGACTATGCAGGAAGCCAGGAGAAGACTGGCTGAGGCCACCAGAAGCAGGGTTTTGCGGGGTGTGTATGGGGTGTTCATGTTTGGTCTCCGGCGATAAAAATCGGGGCTGTGCTCTGCAAAAATCGCGATAATCCTGAAACGATGTTCAAGGCGGGATTCACGCTTGCCTGGTTCAATTGTTGCCCGGTTCATCTTAATCATTTTATGGCTCGATCATGACCCTACTTGTTACAGGCTCTGCAGGTTTTATCGGCTCCTGTTATGTTCGCCAGCATTTTGAAGAAAGTGATGAGCCAGTGGTCAGCCTGGATGCCTTGACCTATGCAGGCCACATGGCCAACCTGGCCCCAGTGTTGAACAATCCAAACCACGTGTTTGTGAAGGCATCCATTGGTGATGTGACTGCTGTACGGCAAATCTTCAGCAGGTACAAGCCCCGTGCCGTTCTGAATTTCGCAGCAGAAAGCCACGTGGACCGTTCAATCACAGGGCCCGGTGCATTCATGGAAACCAATGTGCTGGGCACCTACCGCTTGCTCGAATGTGCACGTGAACACTGGGAGGCTCTTGATGCAGATGCGCGCAGTGCATTCAGGTTTCTGCACGTGAGCACAGACGAGGTGTATGGCACTTTGGCCGCCGGTGATGCGCCGTTTGCTGAAACCAACCGCTATGAACCCAACAGCCCCTATGCCGCCAGCAAGGCCGCCAGTGACCACCTGGTGCGGGCCTGGCACCACACCTATGGTTTGCCCGTTCTGACCACCAACTGCAGCAACAACTACGGCCCGTATCACTTTCCTGAGAAGCTGATTCCACTTTGCATCATGAATGCACTGCACGGCAAACAGTTGCCGGTGTACGGTGATGGCCAGCAGATTCGCGACTGGCTTTTCGTGGAAGACCACACCCGTGGCATACGCACTGTGCTGGAAAATGGCAGTCCGGGAGAGACTTACAACATCGGCGGCTGGAATGAAAAAGCGAACCTGGACGTGGTGCGCCTGATCTGCAGTTTGCTGGATGAATTGAAGCCCCGTTCTGATGGCACTTCCTATTCAAGTCAAATTGCATTCGTGACAGACCGTCCCGGCCACGACAGGCGATATGCAATTGATGCGAGAAAAATTGAGAGGGAGTTGGGTTGGCGGCCGCTTGAAACCTTCGAGTCAGGGATTCGGAAAACAGTGCAGTGGTACCTGGAGAATCAGGATTGGGTGGCTGAAGTCATGGCTGACAGTTCAGCTGCTCGGTGAAATTGCTTGTTTGCCCAACTTGTCGGAATTGTCCGTTTGTCCAGCTTTTCGGAATTGTTCGTTTGTCCAACTCGTCGGAATTGCCTGGCACGCACTGAAAACCGCTTGATCCCTTCTTGAAGCCAGGCTTTCAATTCACCCACGGCCGACAAAAAGGCACGGTCGGACCGTGGGTGTCGCTGCAGGCTCGGCCTGCAGACGACCATTGACGCCGACTTCAAGCGGGGCGGCTTTCTGAAGTGCGTTCCAGGCATATTCTTTCCGAGTTGGCCAGCCGGCTCATGTGATACATGTTGCACAATCGCAAGCAGCATTGCCCTTGCCCCGCCATTCAGGAAAGCCTGCCCGTTTGAATTCACAGCCCATGGTCGGCCACTAGGCCGGCACCGAGGCCACGCCGTGCTGTTTTGCGGGGCGAGGTGAGTGGGGCTGTGAACTTCAAAAAGGGAAATACAGGATTTCCGGCGGTAGAGGGCATGCGCTTCCGCAAACCGATGAGCAACTTGCGCCTCCCCGAACCAAAGAGGGTATGCGCTTTGCGAACCAGCTTAAGTCCGCATGTCATTCAGTTAAACTAGCCTCTTTGCAAAAAGGAGACCACCGCTTTGGGAATTCGCATACTCGTGCTTGGCGCACAAGGTCAGCTGGGCCACACCATTGCACAGCATGCCAAACCTGCCCTGATGGACACACTGGATGCGGTGGTGGCTTACGGTCGCGAGAAGGTTGATTTTACCCGGCCTGACACGATCATCCATGCGATGAAAGATGTGCGCCCAGACGTGGTCATCAATGCCGCCGCCTACACCAATGTGGAAAAAGCGGAAAGCGAAGCCCAACTGGCCCATGCCATCAATGCCACTGCAGTGGGGGTGTTGGCCGAACAGTGCAAGAAACAGGATGTGCCGCTGGTGCATTACAGCACCGACTACGTGTTCGATGGCAAGGCCACTCAGCCTTACACGGAAGATGCAGCCACGAACCCTTTGAGTGCCTATGGCAAGTCGAAGCTTGAAGGTGAGAAATACCTGAAGGACGTGGGCGGCAACTGGGTGGTGTTCCGCACCAGTTGGGTGTATGCGCAACGGGGTGAGAATTTCTGCAGGAACATGATCAGGCTGGCGCAGGAACGCGAAGTGTTGAGCGTGGTGGATGATCAAACCGGTGCACCTACTCCGGCCAACTGGCTGGCGGAACTGGGCCTGACGATTGCGGGCGTGGTGGCCATACATCGCAGCAAGTCGCAGGGTAAGTTGGCCCCCACATTCTTGCCTGATTATCCTTCGGAAATTCCCGCCGGAGAAATTTTCCATGCCAGTGCGGCGGGTGTCACCACCTGGTTCGACTATGCAAACTTCGCAATTGAAATGGCGCACAGGCAGGGCATACTCCAGCGCTTGCCCGAGATTCGTCGGGTCAAGACGGCCGACATGAATTTCTCGGCACAGCGGCCTGCTTATTCCGTGTTGAACAACAGGAAACTGGTGGACACATTCCGGGTCAACCCGCCGGAATGGACCAAGGGCGTGCGCAATTTTCTGCTGAATTACTGAAGCCGATTCACTGGTTCTGAATCAGCAGTTCCTCTTCAAGGAATTGCGCTTCAATGAATTCGCAGCACCGTGCTTTTTACTGAAGCCCATGCGCCCACCATCACCA
>DASUDJ010000027.1:0-2341 GCA_036275635.1 Limnobacter sp.
ATGAGCGGCATAGCTTTTCGCAATTTCGGCCGGGTCGAATGGTTCACGCAGGATGCCCTTGCTGGGGCTGGCACGTTTCACTTCTGCAATCACTGCAGGCAGGCCTTTTCCCACGGCAGTTTTCATTGCAGCTGAAAATCCGCGCGGTGGCGCCAGTCGGGCGGCCTTGGCCAGCCACTGGACTTCGGACAACACCTGTTTGCCTTGTGCAATTTCCTCGCGCTTGGTGGCCAGGATTTTGTCGAGAATGTCGCTCATTTTGATTCCGCCTTATTGACCCAGTGACTGCGTGAATTTCACGAAGTCATCAAGTTTTCGGAGCGCGGCCCCGCTGTTGACCGCCTGACGTGCCAATTCAACACCTTGCTGAAGGCTGGTTGCCAAGCCCGCTGTATAGAGGCCTGCTGCACTGTTGAGCAGCACAATGTCGCCGACCGCACCAGCCTGCCCTTCCAGTGCCTGGAAAATTTTGTCCCGCGACTCCTGAACCGAACCCGCATGAAGAGCGGTATGCGGTGCCCGATCAAGACCGAGGTCTTCCGGTTTCAAGACGTAGTGGCGCACTTCCCCATTGTGCAGTTCTGCAATTTTTGAATCGCACTCAATGCAGAGTTCATCCATGCCATTTTCGCCGTGAACAATCAATGCGCGCACTGAACCCAGCTTTTTCAGAACCTGCGCCTGCAGATCAAGCAAGGCCGGACTGTACACCCCCATCACCTGCCGGCGCGCATGGGCCGGATTGGTCAAGGGGCCCAGAATATTGAATACGGTGCGGACACCGAGTTCCTTGCGCACCGGACCGGCAAAACGCATGGCGCTGTGGTGGTTGGGCGCAAACATGAAACCAATGCCCACCTGCTGAATGGACTGGGCCACCTGTTCAGGCTTCAGGTTGATGTTCACGCCCAGCAGTTCAAGCACATCCGCGCTGCCCGAGTTGGACGACACGCTGCGCCCGCCATGCTTGGCCACCTTGGCGCCTGCAGCCGCCAGCACGAACATGCAGGCAGTTGAAATATTGAATGTGTGGGCACCATCACCGCCTGTGCCGCACAGGTCGACCACCTCGGTGCCGGCAGGCAGTTGCACCGGCGTGACTAGGTCGCGCATGACCTGGGCCGCAGCAGCCACTTCTTCTGCAGTTTCACCTTTCACCCGCAAGCCCACCAGCAAACCAGCCACCTGGGCAGGTGTCAGCCCACCACTCAGCAACTGCTGAAATGCAGCGCGGGTGGACTCATGGGAAAGATCCTGACCTGCAAGCAACTGGTTCAGGATGGCGGTGTAACTAAAGGGCTGTGACATGGACTTGGAATAAATGAAAAGTTGATGTGCGACTAGGCTGCCAATGGAGAATTCACACGTTTCAGGAAATTCTTCAGCAAGTCATGGCCCCGGTCACTGAGAATGGATTCTGGATGAAACTGCACGCCTTCCACATCCAGGGTTTTGTGGCGCACACCCATGATTTCACCATCGGCTGTTTCAGCAGTCACTTCAAGACAGTCCGGCAGGCTTGCCCGCTCAATGGCCAGTGAATGGTAGCGGATGCAGGTCAGCGGATTGGGCAGGCCCTGGAACACACCCTGGTTCTGATGGTGGACCGGAGATGTCTTGCCGTGCATGATGGTTTTCGCGCGCACCACCTTGCCACCAAAGGCTTCACCGATGGCCTGGTGGCCCAGGCAGACACCCAGCACAGGCACAAGGCCCGCCATGCGCTGGATGATTTCAATTGAAATGCCCGCCTGTGCAGGAGAGCACGGACCCGGAGACACGCACACCGCACTGGGCTTTAATGCAATGGCTTCATCCACGGTGATTGCATCATTGCGCACCACATGCACCTGCTGACCGAGTTCACCAAAATACTGGACCAGGTTGAAAGTGAAGCTGTCGTAATTGTCGATCATCAGGAGCATAACGTGCTACACCATTGTTTTTGAATATTCAACTTTTCAAGAAAGCTCAGGATTTCCCATTCACCAAAATTGCTAGCGGCTTGTCAGGGTAATTCGCCATCCAACCCCGCCTGAACCAGTTCCGCAGCCCGCATCACTGCGCGGGCCTTGTTCTCGGTTTCAAGCCATTCGCTTTCCGCCACGGAATCAGCCACCACGCCGGCACCGGCCTGCACATACAGGGTTTGATCCTTCACAACCCCTGTGCGGATTGCAATGGCCACGTCCATGGTGCCAGTAAAGCTGAGGTAGCCACACGCACCACCATACACGCCGCGCTTGGTGGGCTCCAGTTCATCAATGATTTCCATGGCGCGCACCTTGGGCGCTCCTGAAAGGGTACCGGCAGGAAAAGTGGCGCGAAGCACATCCATTGC
>DASUDJ010000028.1:0-5920 GCA_036275635.1 Limnobacter sp.
CCGCCGGCAGCAAGGTTGCCCCGGTGCTCGCCGTCTTTGGGCAAACGGGCCAGGCAGTAGGGCACTGGCTCACCGTGGATCAGCAGCACCCGCTTGTCTCCATCCACAATTTCAGGAATGTAACGCTGGATCATGGCTGTCTTGCGGCCATAATCAGTCAGGGTTTCCAGAATGACGCCGATGTTCTGATCACCCTTCTTCAGCCGGAAAATCGATGTACCACCCATGCCGTCCAGCGGCTTGGCAATCGCATCCGGATGTTGATCCAGAAAGCCCTTCAACTGGGCCGCATTGCGGGACACCAGTGTGGGCACCACGAACTGCGCAAACTGGGCAATGGTGAATTTTTCATTGTGGTCACGAATGGCACGGGGGCTGTTGAACACCCGCGCGCCCTCTCGCTCGGCCTGTTCAAGCAACCAGGTGGCCGTAACAAATTCAGCATCAAATGGCGGGTCTTTGCGCATGATGATGGCGTCAAGGTCTTTCAATGCCACATCTTCATGCCCAAGTTCGTTGAACCAGGGCTTGGCTGCACGGTCAAGGCCAATCCAGCTCACCTTTGCGCGCACGCCCTGCCCCAGGCTCCAGTACAGGCTGCCGTCTTCAATCACGCCCACTTTCCAGCCGCGCGCCTGGGCCGCTTCCATCATGGCGATTGAGGAATCCTTCTTGGGATTCAGGCTGACCAGGGGGTCAACCACGCATACAAAACTGCGGCTGCTCATGCGGCAAGTACCATGTTGGCAGTGGCCTCCAGTTCCTGCGATGCTGCCAATGCAGCCAACCGGCCAATCACGCCGTAGGCATAGAAACGGTTGCTGGCTGCATCCGGCCTGTCACTGCAATCGGGCGTGTTGCAGGGTGTCTCGAATGCGAGTGGAACGAAATGCATACCGGGCGCATTCAGGTTTTCATCACGGCCGCGGCCGGTGTGTACCCTGTAGAAACCGCCCACCACGTAACGGTCGATCATGTAGACCACCGGCTCGGCCACCGCATCATCAATATTTTCAAAGGTATGCACACCTTCCTGGATGATGACATCAGACACCTGCAGGCCTTCCTTCACCACGGACATCTTGTTGCGCTGTTTTCGGTTCAGGCCAATCACCTCGGATGCATCCTTTACCGTCATGATGCCCATGCCGTAGGTTCCGGCATCGGCCTTCACCACAACATAAGGCTGTTCATGAATACCGTACTCCGCATACTTTGTGCGGGTTTTGGCCAGCACCTCATCCACGGCCTGGGCCAGATCATCCTCGCCCACCCTTTCCTGGAAATTCAGCTGATTGCGGTGGGTGAAATAAGGATTGATCAGCCAGGGATCAATCCCCAGCATGTCGGCAAATGAATCCACGACGGAATCGTAGGCCTTGAAATGGGTGCTTTTGCGGCGGGTGGCCCAACCGGCATGCAGAGGTGGCAGCAGGATCTGGTCCTTCACGCCTTGCAGGATTGGCGGAATGCCTGCGGACAGGTCGTTGTTCAACAACACGGCACAGGGCTCAAGACCTTCCACGCCGACCCTGTTGCCACTGCGTTTCAGGGGCTCAAGGGTAATGAACTGACCATCGGGCAGGTCAAAGCGGGTGGGCTGGGTGATTTCAGGCGACACAGAGCCCAGCCTGATGTCCAGGCCGGTCTGCCGCAAAATGGCAGCGAGGCGTGCCACATTTGTCAGGTAAAAGGTGTTGCGGGTGTGATTTTCAGGCACCAGCACCATGCTGCGGGCCTCGGGGCAGATTTTTTCAATCGCACTCATGGCGGCCTGGATGGCCAGCGGCATCATTTCCTGGGCCAGGTTGTTGAAGCCGCCCGGAAACAGGTTGGTGTCCACCGGGGCCAGCTTGAAACCGGCATTGCGCACATCCACTGAGCTGTAAAAAGGCGGTGTGTTCTCGTTCCAGGCCATGCGGAACCAGCGCTCGATCTCGGTGGTTTTGTCGAGCATGCGTTTTTCCAGGTCTAGCAGGGGGCCAGTCAAAGCGGTGACAAGATGTGGAACCATCAAAACTCTCAGGGTTGATTACTTCGCCAAGTGTAATCCAAAACGCTGCAGTGCCACATTCAGGAGGAATATTCGGTGGGAAGGGTGGCAGGTTGCGCAGAAAGAACGGCGGCCAGGGTCTGCTTGGAAATCTGTTTACCCGGCAAGTGCTGGCGCTTTTACTGAATCCGCCTCGCCAGAAATGACGGGCGAGCGCGAATTCCCGCCTTTGGCGAACGCAGAAGCGCCCTGCTTGCCGGCAGATTTCCTTGAATCGCAGACCTGGCTCCCCGCCCTTTCTGCTCGCCTGCCCGCCCATCGCCGCAGCTTTTTCTTCTCAACCACTGTTGCCTTCCCGTCGGCATCATGCTGCTGGGTTTCGTCTGCTTCGTAAGTCACTGACTGAGAAAGCGGGGTGGGTGAAATGGCGGAGTTTGCTTCAGGAATGTCTGCCCGCTTGAAGGCGGCCTTGTGCGCTTGGCCGAAGGCCGACACCGAGGCCCGACCATCTTTTTTGGAGGGCGAGGTGAGCACAAGACCGGTTTCAAGAAGGGATCAACAGACATTCAGCAAACTCCGCGATGTCCGCCCACCCCTCTTTCATGCGATGACTTGCGTACAACTCACCAGACAGCAGCATAAAACGCCATCGAGAAGGCAACAAAAAAGGCACCCGAGGGTGCCTTTGGAATCAGCCCTGTTCCCCGGGCTGAAGGGTCCACCTTGGTGGAGAGTGTGCTTACTTGCTGTAGGCGGTTTCACCGTGAGAGGTAATGTCCAGGCCTTCGCGTTCTGCTTCCTCGCTGACACGCAGACCAATCACCAGGTCAACCAGCTTGAATGCAATCACGGAAACCACTGCGGACCATACGATGGTGATCAACACGCCCTTGGCCTGGATCAGGACCTGGCTGGCGATTGAGTAGTCGGCACCAGCAATCATCGCAACTGTTGTCCAGTCTGCAACTGCAGATGGGCCACCCAGGTTTGGCGAATTGAATACGCCAGTCAGCAGAGCACCCAGGATACCGCCTACACCGTGAACACCGAACACGTCCAGTGAGTCGTCCGCACCCAGCATCTTCTTCAGACCAGATACACCCCACAGGCAGATGAAGCCAGCCAGCAGACCGATTACGATTGCACCACCGATGCCCACATTACCAGCAGCAGGAGTGATCGCTACCAAGCCAGCCACTGCACCAGACGCAGCACCCAGCATGGAGGCCTTGCCTTTCAGCAGTGCTTCACCGATACACCAGGCCATTACAGCAGCAGCGGCAGCAACCAGGGTGTTTGCGAATGCCAGGGCAGCATAACCGTTGGCTTCCAGCGCGGAACCCGCGTTGAAACCGAACCAGCCCACCCACAGCAGGGATGCACCCACCATGGTCAATGTCAGGCTGTGTGGAGTCATCGCTTCACGGCCATAACCGATGCGCTTGCCGATCATATAGGCACCCACCAGGCCAGCAACAGCGGCGTTGATGTGAACAACAGTACCACCAGCGAAATCCAGTGCGCCCAGTTGCCAGATGTAACCGGCCTTGCTGGTCATTTCAGCTGCAACTTCAGCGCTGCTGTAGGCATCAGGACCCATCCAGAACCACACCATGTGGGCAACTGGCAGGTAGCTGAAAGTGAACCACAGCACCATGAACATCATCACTGCACTGAACTTGATCCGCTCGGCAAAGGCACCAACAATCAGGGCACAGGTGATGCCTGCAAATGTGGCCTGGAATGCCGCGAACACGATTTCCGGAATGTACACGCCCTTGCTGAAGGTGGCAGCGTTGGCAAATGTACCGGCAGCGTTGTCCCAGACACCATTCATCAACAGGCGGTCAAAACCACCGATGAATGCATTGCCTTCGGTAAAGGCCAGGCTGTAACCGTAGATGAACCACAGCACAACAATTACCGAGAATGTCACCATGACCTGCATCAACACGGACAGCATGTTCTTGGAGCGGACCAGGCCACCATAGAACAGGGCCAGGCCAGGAATGGTCATCATGATCACCAGCAACGTGGCAACCATCATCCAGGCAGTGTCGCCCTTGTCAGGAACGGGTGCAGCTGCAGGCGCTGCTTCCTCTGCAGGAGCAGCTTCAGCAGCGGCTGCAGGTGCAGCTTCTACTGGGGCGGGTGCTTCGGCAGCAGGTTCCGCAGGTGTTACGGCGGGTGCGGCTTCAGTGGCAGGGGCTGTGGCAGCAGCAGGTGTTGTCTCTTGTGCGAACACACCGGGTGTGGCCACGCTGAAACTCAGCGCAGCGGCCGCCAGCCAGACAGTCAGAAATTTTTTCATGATTTCCTCACTTCTCTCTGGTTAAAGGGCGTCTTTACCGGTTTCGCCTGTGCGAATACGGGTAACACTCAACAAATCGAATACGAAAATCTTGCCGTCACCGATCTTGCCGGTCTTGGCTGCAGTTTCAATGGCTTCACAGGCCCGGTCCACCAGGCTGTCATCCACTGCGGCTTCAATTTTCACTTTTGGCAGAAAGTCGACCACGTACTCCGCGCCGCGATACAGCTCGGTGTGGCCTTTCTGACGTCCAAAACCTTTCACTTCCGTGACGGTGATGCCCTGAACGCCGATTGCAGACAGCGCTTCACGGACTTCATCAAGTTTGAAAGGCTTAATGACTGCTGAAATTAGCTTCATTACGCACTCCTGAATTTGAGTTTGAAGAGGGTTGAAACAGCGCCCTCTTCAGAGCGCTGTCTTGATTCGATTTAGAACTTGGCGCTGAAAGTCACTACGAGTGAGCCGTCGGTCAAGTCATCGTTATTGATCAGGGCCTGTGCATCATTGTTGGTTTCAATGTAAGCAGCAGTGACTGAATACTTGGGGCTGAATGCATATGTAGCAGCCAGGCTGTAGTCGGCATAGGAATCAATCGTGCCTGTGCCGGTACGCAGGTTTGGCATGTCCTTGTCAAAAGAAGTCAGACCGTAGTGAGCAGTCAGGGACAGCTTGTCAGACAGAGGCAATGTGTAACCCAGGTCCAGGTAGGTGGAGCCACTCTGGTCGTTGGACAGGTTGGCCGCCTGGAAACCGAAGTAGTCCTCTGACACTGCGTAGGACAGCTTGGCGTATGCATTTGCGTAAGACAGCTTGCCGTAGATTTCCAGTGTGTTCAGGTCAGGCAGACCTGTACCGATCGCGGCGCCTTCGTAGTAGTAATACAATGCACCTACGTCGTAACCAACACCCTTGTACTCACCAGCGTAGCCGCCGTAGAAGTCCATTTCCAGGCCAGCGCCAGCAGGTCCTGTGAAGTTCACGTTGGAGTTCCAGTTGCCCACGTAAAAGCCATTCCCGAAAGCAGCGTCAAAACCGCCCTGGAAAGCTGGGCCCGCAGCAGTCTGGGAAATGCCACGGAACTTGTAGTCTGTGGTTACGTTTGCGTTTGCGGTTGTTGTCACCTCCGCTTGGGCGGCGGACATTACACCGAATGTGCTTGCAGCGATGGCAGTAACCAGTACCAGTTTTTTCATCTCACTCTCCTAAAAATAGATGAATGCCGTTAAATTTTTTTGGCAAGGCTCTATTAGCGAGAAGTGTGCCAGCAGGAAACCCGTCGGTAATATCACGATAAAGCGCCCGTTTTCGGGCACAATGAAGATACGTTTTTTTGAATTTCCGCCGTCGGCACCAAAACGGTGCACTCTTTTGGTGCGGCGCAGTACCACTCGTGCGAGGGAAATTTTGGCCAATAATCCTTTTGACACCATTGCTTCAAGGGTCAGCGAGCTTCTGAATGCAAAGGGACTTCAGAACCTAGAGAACCCGGTGACCCAACTGATACGCCAGGGTCTGCAAGACCTTGATTTTGTGAGCCTTGAAGATTTTGAGGTGCAACGCGAGGTACTGAACCGCCTGAGGGAAAAGGTCCAGGCACTTGAGGCCCGGGTGGC
>DASUDJ010000029.1:0-2785 GCA_036275635.1 Limnobacter sp.
CCTTGCCAAATGAATAACCATAGAGCACGCTGGCCTTGCCCTCGGCTGCATTCGCTGCCCACCAGGCATTGATTTCCGCATAGATTTCAGCATCGCTACGCCAGCGGTAAATGGGCAAACCGAAAGTGGATTCGGTAATGAACGTGTGGCATTTCACGGGCTCGAAGGCCTGGCAGGTCAGGTCTGGACCCACCTTGTAATCCCCACTGGCCACCCACACTTCACCCCGGAATTCCAGGCGGATCTGGCAGGAACCCAGCACATGGCCCGCCGGGTGCAGGGAAATCCTCACCCCCTTGTGGGTCGTGCTGCCGCCATAGGGAAGTGTGTCCAGCGAGATAGGCCCCAATCGGGCTCGCAATACACCTTCACCGGGTGCTGCGCACAGGTAGTGGTTGTGACCCACCCGCGCATGGTCAGCATGGGCATGGGTAATGATGGCGCGGTCCACCTTGCGCCAGGGGTCGATGTAAAAATCGCCGGGCGGGCAATACAAACCCTCAGGCCGGCTGACAACAAGGTCCATGAATACTGCCTTTCCAAGTCGAACTAGTACCTGCTGCCAAAACTTCCCAATGACACGGCAAGCACCATCAACTTATAACACAGCCAACTCAGCAACCTTTCCTTCAGGGGTCGCTGTGCATGTTCTGAAGCCTGCACCTGTCGACTGTCCTGTTCTATGGCCCTCTGCAACTCCGCCCGCAATTGGCCAGCAAACTCCCGGTTGTACACCAGCACATTGGCTTCACGCGCAAACAGGCAGCTCAAGGGATCCAGGTTGGAAGAACCCACGGTGGCCCAATGGCAATCCACCACGCCCACCTTGGCATGCAGAAAACTGGGCAGGTACTCATAGATATCCACGCCTGCATTAAGCAGGCTGGCATACAGGTTACGCGTGGCGTAGTGCTGGAAACGGTATTCCACTCGCCCCTGCAACAGCAATTGAACATGCACACCCCGCTTGCGGGCTTCCAGTAGGGCCTTGCGTATTTTTCTGCCTGGCAGGAAGTAGGCATTGGCGAGAATTACCGACCGGTGTGCATTTCCAATGGCCTGAATGTAAGCCCGTTCTATCCGGCTTCTCAGCCTGAAGTTGTCACGCACCGCCAACTGGGTTTTCATTGAACCGGCCGGCCGGGGTTTCGGCATGGCGCGCTGCCGGGCCAGGGTTTGCTGCAGGTCCTCCACCCGTTCACGCCACCAACCTGAACTGAAGGTGTCAGTCACCAGGCCACCGGGACCAATCTGAAGCCACAGCCATTCCATGTTGTGCCAGACATCCTGCACCACCGGTCCTTGCAACTGCACTGCAAAGTCATAGCGGGGTCCCAGGTCCTGGTTGAGCAGCTCCCTGTTCACAGCCATGGCCTGCTGCCGCATGCCACCCGATGCGCCCCAGCCTGGCCCGGCATGCTGATCAGCCTTTAACGTGGCTTTCATCAGTTCATTGCGTTCACCTGCATGGTTCATGTCATCAATCAGGTTAATTCCCCCCAGGAAAGCAAGCTGATTGTCCACAGCAATGATTTTCCGGTGCATGCGTCGCAGGCGCCGTGGATTCAGCCTGAACAACCTGCCCTCCGGGCGGAACACCCGCACCTGCACACCGTGTTCAAGCAAGCGGGGAACCCAGCTGCGTACACCCTCGCCACCACCGAAACCATCCAGCACCAGCTTTACGGTCAGGCCCCGGCGTGCAGCCCTGCACATCGCGTCACAAAAGGCCTCACCGGTTGAATCGCTGGCAAAAATGTAGGTTTCAATCCGAATTTCCTGACGCGCATTTTCAATCGCTGCCAAGGCGCGCGGAAACAGTTCCCCGCCCCCCACCAGCAATTCAACCGCATTGCCTTCCCGCTCGGGTGCGGTGGCAGGCAACAGGGTCAGGGCCATATGCACTCCAGGTCCACCACGAAAGGCGCATGATCAGACAGCTTCGCCCAGGCAGGCCCATGCAGCACCGAGGCCTCATGAACCCGGAATCCACGGGCAAACACACGATCCAGGCCCAGCACCGGGAAGCCGCTGGGAAAGCTGCCCACCCGCGCCAGGCGATTGTTCTTGTCTAGGGGCATCACTTCCTGTGCATTCAGGCCCTGTTCCAGCACAGGGCCCAATCGCCGCTGCCAGTCATTGAAATCACCTGCAACAACCAGCGGCTTGTCTGCAGGCACATGGCTGGCCACATGCTCAATCAAGCGACTGGCCTGGCGCACTCGGCTGCGGTATAGCAGCCCGAAATGGGCCACCATTGCATGAATGGTGCCCACTGGCGTTTTGACAGCACAGTGCAACAAACCCCGCTGTTCAAGCCGGTGATCCGACACATCCTGGTTCACCATCCAGTCAATCTCATAACGCGACAACAGCGCATTGCCGTGATGCCCATGTGAATACACGGCATTCATTCCATAGGCGGTGAAGTAATGCTGGCTGGCATGCCCCAGCAGGTTGTCGATTGCAGAGGGAGCCTGTGCAAGAAACTCATGCTGCCCTGCTTCAGGCCAGTGTTCAAAGCGACCGGCATGCTTGTCATGTCGACCCTGTACCTCCTGAAGGAAAACCAGGTCTGCATTCATTGCATGAATCTGTTCCCTCAGGGCATGAATGGTCAATGCGGGTTTGCGCACACCCATCACGCCCTTGTGAATGTTATAGGTCGCAATTCTGAGTCGCATTGTCAAATACCTTTGCGATAAACAGGTAAATTACCCAGTCTCGCCAGACGCTGTCACAAACATTGGGGATTGTTCCCATATTCGGGTTACCCCTACACTGG
>DASUDJ010000030.1:0-6481 GCA_036275635.1 Limnobacter sp.
CGGATGTCATTCTGCTGGGTGTCAATTCCGAGGGCCTCCAGGCTGCCGAGGTAAAGCTCAATGATATTTTCGGGTGAGGGTTTCAGCACCACCTGGAACTGGTAGTAGTGCTGCATGCGGTTGGGGTTCTCGCCGTAGCGTCCATCTTTCGGGCGGCGCGAAGGCTGCACATAGGCAGCATTCCATGGCTCTGGCCCCAGTGCCCGCAAAAAAGTGGCCGTGTGGCTGGTGCCTGCGCCCACTTCCATGTCAAACGGTTGCAGCAGGGCACAACCCTGTTGATCCCAGTAATTTTGCAGGGTCAGAATGGCTTGTTGAAACGTCAGCGGTTTCTTCAGCATGTGCGCTGGTCCTTCGTAATGCGGTTTGTCTGTTCAGTTGGCAAGTATTGTAATGGCTTGCCGGTGCTTTGGTTTTGCTGCAGGCGCTTAAAGTGTGCCGATGCACAGGTACTTCATTTCAAGAAATTCCTCGATGCCCCACACTGAGCCTTCCCGCCCCAGCCCCGACTGTTTTACGCCACCAAACGGTCCAACCTCGTTGGAAAACACGCCCACATTGATGCCGACCATGCCGTATTCCAGTGCTCGGCCCACGCGGAAAGTGCGGGCTGAATTTTCGGTGTAGAAGTAGGCGGCCAGGCCATAAGGCGTGTTGTTGGCATAGTTGATGGCCTGTTCTTCCGTGTCGAAGGGGAAGATTGCGGCCAGGGGGCCAAAGGTTTCTTCCTGTGCCACCAGCATGCGGTGGTCTGCATTGTCGATCAGCGTGGGCTGGAAAAAGCGCCCCCCCAGTTCATGTGGTTTGCCGCCGTGCAGCAGTGTGGCCCCCTTTTCAAGTGCATCATCCACATGTTTCTGTACCTTGGCCACTGCATGGTCATCAATCATCGGACCAATGCTGGCCCTGGTTTTCAGGCCGTCACCCACTTCCAGTTTCGCAACCTTGGCCTGCAGTTTTTCTGCAAAGGCCTGCTGAATGCTTCGGTGTACATAAATGCGGTTGGTGCATACGCAGGTTTGGCCGGCATTGCGGAACTTGGAGGCAATCAGCCCATCCACCGCCTTGTCCAGGTTGGCATCCTCGAACACGATGAATGGCGCATGGCCGCCCAGTTCAAGGCTCAGCTTCTTGATGGTGGGTGCGCACTGTTGCATCAGGATGCGGCCCACCTCGGTGCTGCCTGTGAAGGTCAGCTTGCGCACAATCTCGCTTTCGCACAACACCTTGCCGATTTCAATCGACCGGCTCGAATCGCCGGTGATCACATTCAACACACCGGCTGGAAAGCCCGCCTGGCGGGACAGTTCGGCAAGTGCCAGCGCGCTCAAAGGTGTTTGCTCTGCCGGCTTGATCACCACGGTGCAGCCTGCAGCCAGTGCAGGGGCCACCTTGCGGGTGATCATCGCAATCGGAAAATTCCAGGGCGTGATTGCAGCGCAAACGCCAATGCCCTGTTTGAGCACCAGCAATTCCCGGCCCAGCTGGGGTGATTCCAGCACGCTGCCTTCTATCCGCTTGGCCTGTTCCGCAAACCATTCTACAAAGCTTGCACCGTACACCACCTCGCCCTTGGCTTCTGCAAGGGGCTTGCCCTGTTCCAGGGTCATCAGGAAAGCCAGGTCGTCAGCATTCTCGATGATCAGGTCGAACCACTTGCGCAGCATCTGGGCCCGGCTCTTGGCCGTGGTGTTGCGCCAGCTGGTCAACGCCTTGTCGGCCGCGAGTATTGCATCATGGGCAAGGCCAATCGAGGTGTTTCCAACATGGGCAATAATTTCTCCGGTAGACGGATTGTCAACTGTGAAATCAGTTTCACAGGCGTGAAAGCTGCCGTATACAAACGGATTGGTCTGCAACAGGCTTGGGTTCTTGAACTGGAAGGTGCTGCTCATGGATTGGTTTCTCTTTTCAGTGCGTTTCAAGTTTCAGCAAGGCAGTCAGCTGGGCTGTGCATGCGGTTGCAAAGGTTTCAGTCCGCAACACACGTTGCGAAAAATTCAGTGCTTGTGCGCCACGGCGGGTAGCCATTTCGGTTTCTTCAGGGGTCCAGCCACCTTCAGGCCCTACGCAAATCACCAGCGGTTTTATACCTTCAGCCTGTGCAGCCCAGTCCACCATGCGGTATTCCGCCCGGGGGGTAAACCACAGCAGGCTGGCATCTGGGGCCGCGGTATTCAGAAAATCCAGGCTGTCCTGCAGGCTTCTAACGGGTTGCACTGTGGGTAAGCGGTTGCGTTCGGATTGAAGGCTGGCCGCCAATACAACCCTCTCCCAGTGCAGTTGCCTTTTCACAGCCCTGTCGCTGTCCAGTTTAACCACGCTGCGGCTTGCCTGCACCGGGTGAAAGCAAGCTACGCCCAATTCCGTGCATTTTTCCAGTATCCAGTCCATTTTGTCGCCTTCCGGCAAAGCCTGGAGAACATGCACTGGGCGATTCAATTCCGTATCCGGAAGGGCAAGCTGTTCGCCAACCTGCACCTGCGCAATTTTTTTCGAAATATAGTGAATGCTGGCTAGATACTCTGCACTCACCCCATTCCAGATCCGCAGGCTTTCACCCTCCCGCAACCGCAGCACCCGCGAGGCGTAGTGCATCAGTGTTTCGGGTAATTCAAGCACCTGGCCAGGTGTGCTGCAATGTTCCATCAAAAAACGGGGCAAACGCCTGCCCGAGTCGTGTTTCATGTTTCCCTGTCTTAAATCATTGGTTTGGTGGCAAGTAGGCGCTTTAATTGGATAGCTTTGATAAAATTCATTTTTTTCAAACTTTGCCACAGGCATAACCCTCAATTCCCGCACCTATGTCCTCTTCGTCAAAGAACATGGCCAACGCCATTCGCGCGCTCGCCATGGATGCAGTTCAAGCCGCTAAATCAGGCCATCCAGGCATGCCCATGGGCATGGCTGAAATCGCTGTCGCCCTTTGGGCACGGCACCTGAAGCACAATCCGCAAAACCCGCTTTGGGCTGACCGTGACCGTTTCGTGCTGTCCAATGGCCACGGCTCCATGCTGATTTATGCCTTGCTGCACTTGACAGGCTACGACCTGCCGATCGAGGAATTGAAAAATTTCCGCCAACTGCATTCTAAGACACCCGGCCATCCGGAAGTCGACATCACGCCCGGAGTTGAAACCACCACCGGCCCGCTGGGGCAGGGTATTGCAAATGCGGTGGGCATGGCCCTGGCCGAAAAACTGCTGGCTGCTGAATTCAATGAAGCAGGCTTCCCACTGATCGACCACAACACCTATGTGTTCCTGGGCGATGGCTGCCTGATGGAAGGCATTTCCCATGAAGTGTGTTCATTGGCCGGCACACTGGGCCTGTCGAAGCTGATCGTGCTGTACGACGACAACGGCATTTCAATTGATGGCGAGGTGGAACACTGGTTTGGCGACAACACGCCAAAACGTTTCGAAGCCTATGGCTGGAATGTGATTCCGAATGTGAATGGCCATGATGTGGATGCAGTGGATGCCGCAATCGCACAGGCGAAACAGAATGCCGCGCTGGACAAGGGCCCAACCCTGATCTGCTGCAAAACGAATATTGGCGAAGGCTCGCCCAACCTGGCCGGTACTGACAAGGTGCATGGCGCACCACTGGGTGATGCTGAAATTGCGGCAACACGAGCTGCCATTGGCTGGAACCACGCACCCTTTGAAATCCCTGCCGAGGTGTACAACGCCTGGGATGCACAGGTTGAGGGTGCTGCCCGCCAATCCGCCTGGGACAAGATGTTCGATGCCTACAGCGCGAAATTCCCAGCCAAGGCTGCAGAATTCAAGCGCCGCATGGCTGGCGACCTGCCTGCCCAGTTCGAGCAGACCGCAGCCCGCCTGCTGGCCGAGGTGAATGCCAAGGGCGAAACAATTGCAACTCGCAAGGCCAGCCAGAATGCAATTACCCTGTTGGCTGCCGAGTTGCCTGAACTGCTGGGCGGTTCTGCCGACCTCACTGGTTCCAACCTTACCAACTGGCCCAAGTGCGTGGCCGTGCGCCGCAATTCAGAGGGCTTCACCGCTGGAAACCACATCAACTGGGGCGTGCGTGAGTTCGGCATGAGCGCGGCGCTGAATGGTGTGGCCTTGCACGGTGGTTATATTCCGTTCGGTGCCACTTTCCTGACCTTCTCTGATTACAGCCGCAACGCGTTGCGCATGGCTGCCTTGATGAAGAAGCGCAATATTTTCGTGTTCACCCACGATTCCATCGGCCTGGGTGAAGATGGCCCCACCCACCAGCCGGTTGAGCATGCTGCCACACTGCGCCTGCTGCCCAATATGGATGTGTGGCGCCCGGCTGACTCCGTTGAATCCATGGCCGCCTGGAATTGCGCCGTGATGCGCAAGGACGGCCCCAGCAGCCTGTTGTTCAGCCGCCAGAACCTGCCATTCCTGCCACGCAGTGAGGCTGTGTTGAACAACATTGCCAAGGGCGGCTATGTGCTGGCTGATGCAGCCAATGCAAAAGTCACCCTGATTGCGACTGGTTCTGAAATTGAAATTGCCATGAACACCCAAAAGGCTTTGGCTGAAAAAGGCATTGCCGCCCGTGTTGTGTCCATGCCGTCCACCAATGTATTCGACCGTCAAAGCGCGGCCTACAGGGCCGAGGTGCTGGGTACTGCACCAATCGCCGTGATTGAAGCCGGCATGACCGATGGCTGGTACAAGTACATTGCCCAGGCTGGCGTGAAGGGCACTGTGCTGGGCATGAGCACCTTCGGCGAATCCGCGCCTGCTGGGGCCCTGTTCAAGCACTTCGGACTGACTGCCGAGAAATTCACCGAAGCCGCGCTGGCGCTGGTGGCGGGTTGAAAACGGATTTGAAAAAGAACATCTGATTTACTTTCAAGGAGATTTGTCATGACCATTCGCGTAGCGATCAACGGCTATGGCCGCATTGGCCGTAATGTACTGCGTGCCCACTATGAAGGCGGCAAGAAACACGACATTCAAATCGTGGCCATCAACGACCTTGGCGACCCCAAGACCAACGCCCACCTGACCCAGTACGACACAGCGCACGGCCGTTTCCCCGGCACCGTGACCGTGGACGGCGAGTACATGGTTGTGAACGGCGACAGGATCAAGGTGCTGGCCAATCGCAACCCGGCTGAACTGCCCTGGGGTGAGCTGGGGGTTGATGTCGTGATGGAGTGCACAGGCTTCTTCACTTCCAAGGAAAAGGCATCTGCCCACCTGAAAGGCGGCGCCAAGAAAGTGATCATTTCCGCACCAGGCGGCAAGGATGTGGACGCCACTGTTGTGTACGGCGTGAACCACAGTGTGCTGAAGAGCACTGACACCGTAATCTCCAATGCATCATGTACCACCAACTGCCTGGCTCCGCTGGTCAAGCCCTTGAATGATGCAATCGGCCTGGAAACCGGCCTGATGACCACTATCCACGCCTACACCAACGACCAGGTGTTGACCGACGTGTACCATGAAGACCTGCGCCGCGCACGTTCTGCCACCATGAGCATGATCCCCACCAAGACCGGTGCGGCTGCTGCTGTTGGCCTGGTGCTGCCGGAACTGAACGGCAAGCTGGACGGCTACGCAGTTCGCGTTCCGACCATCAACGTGTCCATGGTTGACCTGTCATTCATCGCCAAGCGCGAAACCACGGTTGATGAAGTGAACAGCATCCTGAAAGCAGCAGCTGAAGGTCCTCTGAAGGGCGTGCTGGAGTACAACGAGGCACCGCTGGTGTCCATCGACTTCAACCACAACCCAGCGTCCAGCGCATTTGATGCCACACTGACCAAGGTCAGCGGCAAGCTGGTGAAAGTGTCCAGCTGGTACGACAACGAGTGGGGCTTCTCCAACCGCATGTTGGATACCACAGTTGCACTGATGAACGCCAGGTAATCTGCAAGGCATTCACAGCAAAAATAGCCGGGCCAAGCGCCCGGCTTTTTTATGTCCGTGTGCCTCGGAATACGACCCCCTTTGTGAGTGTATTCGCTTGAGGGGGGCTTCCAGCCGGTTTAGGCCGAATTCACCGCCCGGCTTGGGGATCCAGGTATTTGCTGCATGAAAAGTAGGCACCGTTCTGCTTTCTTTTCAATAAATTGATTGCGAAGGGTGCTGATTAAGCTTGTTGAATTGAAAACAAGCGAGATCTGCCATGCTGACATTTCGGCCCCGGAAACAGAAAGTCACAGTCCTGCGTATCCTGGTGACAGGAGTACTTTTCGGAATCTGGTTTCTGCTGGCCACTCCGGCTTTTGCGCAACAGGGAGGCGGACAGTTCATCATCAAGCTTCGAAATTCAGTGGAACTGAGCAACGCTCCTTCACTGCGGCGCCTTGAAAAAGAAGGCGAATTTCTTGCTGATGTGATGTCAAGAAACCAGGTGGATGCAAGCTGGCTGCGCGCCGGTTCGGTAGGAACCCATGTGATGCGCTGGGGTACCAGCGTTCGCCAATCTGACCAACAATCCCTTCTGAACCGCCTGGCCAGTG
>DASUDJ010000031.1:0-8927 GCA_036275635.1 Limnobacter sp.
GCTGGCTGCATTGCTCACCCGCTCTGTTTCAATGAAATGCTGGCGGCTCCAGTCGGGAAAACTGGCATCCCCTTCAAAATTCTCGTGAATCTCGGTCAGGATCAGTTCATCCACCAAGTCCTGTTCCAGTGCCTGTTGATACAGATTGCTGCCACCAATCAGGAATACCTGCTGAAACCCGGCAAGCCATTTCAGCGCGTCAGGCAGATTGGTTGCAGTTGCAATTTGAGTGGTGCTGCCGCTGGGCAATTCAGTGGGGTAGGCAATGAAAGGGCGGGGGGTGCCATCTTTTGCAGGTGCAGGTTCCCACCCAGGATTGCTGCTGAGCACCACATTCAGGCGGCCGGGCAGGGGGCGGTTGATGGATTCATAGGTTTTTCGGCCCATCAGCACCGGGCAGCCCAGCGTGGTGGCCTTGAAAAAGGCCAGGTCTTCCGGCAAGTGCCAGGGCAGCTTGTTGTCAATGCCGATAATGCCGTTTCTGGCCACTGCGGCCACGATGGAAACTTTCATATTGTCAGGCCGATTTCATACCGCCACCGGCGCCTTGATATGCGGATGGCTGACGTAATTCAGAATTTCGAAGTCTTCAAACCGGTATTCAAAAATGCTTTCAGGTTTGCGCTTGATGTTCAGTGTGGGCAAGGGGTAGGGCTTGCGGCTCAGCTGTTCGGCAACCTGTTCCATGTGGTTGCTGTACAGGTGGCAGTCGCCACCGGTCCATACGAAGTCGCCCACTTCCAGGTCGCACTGCTGGGCCATCATGTGGGTCAGCAGGGCATAGCTGGCAATATTGAATGGTACGCCCAAAAAAATATCCGCACTGCGCTGGTAAAGCTGGCAGCTCAACTTGCCGTCTGCCACATAAAACTGGAATAGCGCATGGCAGGGTGGCAGTTTCATGTTGTTGATTTCCGCCACGTTCCATGCACTCACAATGTGGCGACGGGAATCAGGGTTTGTTTTGATCTGTTGAACCAGTTGGGAGATCTGGTCAATGTGGCGGCCATCTGCCGTGGGCCAGCTGCGCCACTGCACACCATACACCGGGCCAAGGTTGCCGTTTTCATCAGCCCACTCATCCCAGATGCTGACCCCGTTTTCCTTCAGGTAGCGAATGTTGCTGTCGCCCATCAGGAACCACAGCAGTTCGTGAATGATGGAGCGGGTGTGCAGCTTCTTGGTGGTCACCATGGGGAAGCCGTCCTGCAGGTTGAAGCGCATCTGGTAACCGAAAACAGAGCGGGTGCCGGTGCCGGTGCGGTCCATCTTGTCAGTGCCGTGGTCCAGCACGTGTTTCATCAAGTCCAGGTACTGTTGCATGGTGAGGGCTGCCGAAAATTCGTCTGAGACCTCAAGTTTACCGTGCAGGGCACGCCCATTTGCCTGGGGTGGACTGATTCTGCGCGGAAAACCGAAATGGTGCGGGAATCCGGGTTTCAGGGGCGTTGGAAACAAGTGACGCCAGTGGGGATGCGTCCGGCAGACTCAGCAATGCTGCGCTGATTCTGCCAGTGACAGTCGCGTTGAATCACTAGCCCAACCGCACCATCGACTTCTGCGCATTTTCATCAATGAACTGCAGCGAAGCCAGCTTCGCATACAAGCCCTGCCTGGCCATCAGGTCTTTGTGGGTGCCCATTTCCACGATCTTGCCTTCATTCATCACCACGATGCGGTCAGCCGCCATCACAGTGGCCAGCCGGTGGGCGATGATCAGCGTGGTTCTGCCGTGGCGGCTTTTTTCAATGGCCTGCTGCACCAGCAGTTCGCTTTCTGCATCCAGGCTGGCAGTGGCTTCATCCAGCAACAGAAGGCCTGCATCACGCAGCACTGCCCTGGCAATTGATACACGCTGGCGTTCACCCCCGCTCAGCCTGACTCCTTTTTCGCCCACCGAGGTTTCAAGCCCGTCAGGCATGCGGTTCACAAACTGGGTGGCGGCTGCATCTGACAGTGCCTTGCTGATTTCCTGTTCG
This sequence comes from Limnobacter sp., assembly GCA_036275635.1. Taxonomy (GTDB): domain Bacteria; phylum Pseudomonadota; class Gammaproteobacteria; order Burkholderiales; family Burkholderiaceae_B; genus Limnobacter. Next base: position 1,980 of record DASUDJ010000031.1, read on the forward strand.
GTCGCATCTGGCTTGCTGTAGCGCACATTGTCTTTCAGGCTGCCCGAAAAAATCACCGCTTCCTGGGCCACGTAGGCGCAGTTGGCGCGCCACTGCTCAAGATGCAGGTTCTCCAGTGGCTTTCCTTCTATCAGCACCTGCCCCTGGTTCACGTCATACCAGCGCAACAGAAGGCTGAACAAAGTCGATTTGCCCGCGCCGGAAGGCCCCACCACGGCCAGTGTTTCACCCCGTTGAATGCTGAGGTTGAAATCCTGCAAAATGAATTTGTCAGGTGCGGAAGGGTAGGCAAAATCCACGTGACTGAATTCAATCAGGAAGCCTCCCCGCTTGGGCGGTGGCGGCAGGCCCTGCTTGTGAATGGTGGTGTCCAGGTTCAGCAGTTCAACCAGTCGTTCGGCTGCACCTGCAGCACGCTGGAATTCACCCAGTACTTCCGAAAGCGCTGCAAAACCAGCACCTACAAAGGCTGCATACATTACAAACTGCGCAAGTTCGCCCGCACTCATTTCTCCGTCTGCAACTGCATTCGCGCCCATCCACAGCACCACCACCAGGCCTGCAAAGGCCAGGCCGATGGCCACGAACAGCAGGGCAGAGCGGTTGATGGTGCGGCGCCTTGCGGTGCGGTAGGTCTGTTCGCTGGACTCCGTGAACTTCCTGGCCTCATTGTGTTCCTGGTTGAAAGCCTGCACGGTCGTGATCTGGTTCAGCACCTCCTGGGCAATTGCACTGCTGTCGGCCAGTTTGTCCTGGCTGGCGCGTGAAAGTTTGCGCACCCGCCTGGCCAGCACCACCACCGGCAGCATCACCACCAGCACCAGCAGCAACACTGCACCGGAAAGCAGTGGGCTGGTCAGCAGTAACATCACCAGGCCACCCAGGGTGGTCAGGCTGTTTCGCAGGAAGAATGACAGGCTGCTGCCCACCAGGGTCTGGATCAGGGTGGTGTCGGCAGTCAACCTTGACAGCACTTCACCCACCTTCAGGGTTTCGAAAAATTCCGGCCGTTGTACCAGCAAGTGGCTGTATACCCGGTTGCGCAAATCAGCTGAAATACGCTCGCCCAGCGTGGTCACCAGGTAAAAGCGCACCGAGCTGGCGGTGGCCAATGCAAACACCAGCAACAGCAGGTAACCAAAGGCGCTATTCAGCTGGGCTGTGTTGCTGCCCGCCAGAAAGCCGCCGTCAATCAGCCAACGGAACATCACGGGCAGGGAAAGCGACACGGCGGCACCCAGCAGAAGGGCAGTCAGCGCAGAAAGTGCCCAGGCCCTGTGGGGCCGAACCAGTGAAGCCAGGGTAGAGCCCAGTGTTTGCAGTTTGTTGTTGGAATTCATGAATGAAAGGGTTGCTGCTTAAAGTTGCATGGGGCGATCATAGCCTGTCATTTCAAGATAACCCCGGCCCCAGGGCGCTCCGCTGGCGCTTTTCACGCGCACAGCCCCTTCCCAGTACAAGGTGCCGGTGCTGGCACGTGCATCCAGCTCCTGGTCATCAAACAGGGGTTCGAGCTGGTAAGTTTGCCCGTCCAGTTTCAGCATCTGTGCAACCGGGTAGGAAATTCCGGTTCTTCCGGATTTCCATTGGCGCAGGGTTTCAAATTCAACCTTGCTGAAATTCTGCACCTGGCCGTTTGCAAACCGCAGGGCGGCATGGGTCCACACCGGTGGTTTTCCGGGTTCGCGGTTTCGAATCTGGAAGGCCATCAGTGCCTCGCCATTGTTACCATGCAGGCCCACCCAGTCCCAGCCCTGCGCATTGTCAGCCAGCACGGTGCTGGACCATTCATGGTCCATCCAGAAGGTGCCGCTGACGGGCAGGGTTTTACCGGCAACACGCACCTGCCCCCTGCTTTTCATGTGTGGCAGGGTGATGTAGTGGCTGGATTGCTGGGGCAATGGCCCTTTTTGCGAGAAGCCTTGCTTGCCCTGCAACCAGGGCTGCTGGGTTTGCTGCATGTCCAGCTTCATGGCCAACTGGGGTGTTTGGATATTGCAGGCCCATGCATCGCCATTGCTGGTTTCCAGTTGCCAGCCCGGCATCTGGATGTTCAGCACCTTGTCCGGCTGGCTGGTCAACTGGTTGCCGCTGCTGCCTGCCCGCCGTATCACCTGCTCATGTTTCAGCTTGCCCTGGCCCGGCATGGCCACTGCTGCATGGGCGAAAAGAAGTTGCGCTGGTTTGAATACACTTGGGTTGCGCAAGTCGATGTTGGGTGCAGACCGAAAGAAAGTGATTTGCAGCCCCAGGGGTTCTTTCAGTTCAGGGCTTTCAAACCAGCCGGTGAAATACCACCACTCTGTGCGGAAATCGGGATGGGGCCCGTGGTCTAACGGCAGGTTCAAGGGTTTGTCAGCAGAGGGTTGGGCATAGCTGCGACCCGCATTCCCGCCAGTATCCTGACCCGGCTCCTTGCCTCGCTTCTGGTGGATATCCATCCCTGATGGCGCGCCTTGTTGGGCATTCAGCAAGCCCGGAAAAGATGCCAGTGACGCTGCCGCCGGAAGCGCCAGGCCGGCTTTCAACAACAGGCGCCGCTTCATGCCCAGTCTTCCTTCAGTTGGTGTATCAATTGCTGGCCCAGTTTGCCTCGCAGGGCCAGGGTGACCGTGGCTGTGCTCATGGCCAGCAGCACCAGCACCATCAGCAGCAGGTCGCGCCAGGGTGTGTGCCATTCCATGGTCCAGTGAAAGGATTGTGGATTCACCACGAAAATCAGGATGCCCGCAAAAGCCAGGCCAATTGTCATGCCCACCAAAGCCGCCACGCAGGACGCTATGAATGCTTCCCAGGCAATCAGTTTCAGGGTCCAGGCCGGGCTGGCACCAATTGCACCCAGCAGGGCAAATTCACGCTTGCGTTGCAGGGCCATGGCTGAAAAGGTGGTGGCCACACCGAACAGGCCGATGACCACGGCTGCAATTTCAAGCAAATAGGTGATTGCAAAGCTGCGGTCAAAAATATCCAGGCTGATCTGGCGGATTTCTCCGGGTTCTGCAAAATCAATCCGGTCTTTCAAGCCGCTTTCAGCGCCCAGTTGTTTGATGCCTTCAGCAAGATTGCGCACCGTGTTGTCCCGAGCAGGCCAGGCGGCACCTTGGGTGTCATTGAACTTCACATTGAATGCGCTGAACAGTTCTTCCTTGGGCAGCACGATAGCGCCATGCTGGCGAGTGTAGTCTCGCCACACGCCCATCACGGTGATGGGCAGGCGCACACCCTGGTCCAGTTGCAGTTCAAACCGGCTGCCGGCTTTCAGGCCATACAGGTCGGTCATGGGTTCGCTGACCCAGGCGGGCAGGGTGCCGGCTGTGGCCTTGTCCAACAGGCTGCCTGTCATGGGCAGGCGCTGGCTGGCGTTTTCAATCGTGATTGGGCGTGCGATCAGTTCCACTGCCGGCCGCTTGGGGTCCAGCACAATCGACTGCTGGCCCCAGAATTCTGAAAGGCTTAATCCTGGCATGGCTGCCACTTTCTGCTGGAAGTCATCCGGAAAAACCGGCGTGGAAGGATGGTTCAGCTTCAGGTACAGGGGAGCTGGCAATACCTGGGTCAGCCAGTTGTCCAGCGAAAAGCGGAAGCTGTAGATCATCACATGCATTGCCACCACCAATGCAAAACTGGCGACCACGCCAGACAGTCCAACAGCCAGAAGATTTGGCGTGCTGGCCAGGCGCGACCTTGCAAGGTCGTGCAGGGCACCCAGCCGGGAAGGGTGGCGGATTGCTGCCTTCACCACCAGGCCAATCAGTGCAATGCCGCCGAACAGGCCGAAAGCGACTGACAGGTAGCCACCCACCGGTATGTTTCCGATTGGTGGTATCCACAGGCAGGCCACTGCAACCAGGCACAGCACCATTCCCACCCAGTGTGCCTTGTTGGCAAACTGCAGGCCGGCTTCTTCAGTGCCTGCCCGCATGCGTTGGTGCAGGGCCATCTGCCCGGTTTGCAGGGCGGGGGAAATGCCGCCCAGCAAAGTGGCCACCACGCCAAAACCGCCGAACAGCAGGGCATCCAGCAGGCTGAATTCAAGCGGACTGCGGCTGCTTTCAAAATAGCCTGCACCCAGGTCCACACCCAGGTAACGGATAACCGCCGCTGCCAGTCCCCAGCCCATGGCCACACCAATCAGCCCGCCCAGCAGGCCACAGCAAAGGGATTCAAACAGCACCTGTGCCCGAAGGGTGACTGCACGTGCGCCCAGCGAGGCCAGAAGCGCCCATTGGCGTGAACGCTGGGCCACGGCCAGCATCTGGGTTGAGAATGTCAGGAAGCCGCCGGTCAGCAAGGCCACCATGGCAAGTATCGACAGATTGGCCCGGTAAGCCTGCGACACACTGGCCCCCCGGGTGCCCTGTTCGCTGGGGGTTTCAAGCCGGCCAGCCTGTGCGAATTGCTGGCCGTATTTTTTCTGGAAATCTGCCGGGCTGATGCCTTCCTGCAATTTCAAATCCACCCGAGAAATCTGTCCCAACTGGCCCAATTTCCACTGCACGGCTGCAATGTCGGATACAGCCAGTACCTGCCCTGCACCTGCGGCAGGCACGCTGCCTGCAATTGTCCACTGGTGCTGGCTTGAACTCACGGCAGGTTCCCGCACGCCTTCCTGAGAGCCCACCTGGGTGCTTACCTGTTTGTTGGCTTGGATAGTAAGCACACTGGAAATGCCTTCTGGCAATTTTTCCTTCAGGGCGGGGCTGAGGAATACATGGTTGCTGTTCAGCAGAGGGATTTCACCCTGTGCGGCCTGGTTGGCGATTGATTCATCTGCCTGGCCAAGCAGGTTGGGCGTGATTGCTGCTGCAGTGAACACATCCAGCCCCAGCCATCGAATTGGCCTGTCCAGCTCCCGGACAGGCACCTGCAGGTCAATGACAGGTGAAGCCACAGCCACTTCCGGCAGCCTGGCCAGTTCAGCTGCAAGCTCTTCTGGCAGCAGCCTGCTGTGCGGCAGCAACTGCAAATCCGCCTGGCCAGAAAACTGGCGCACGCCGCTGTTGAACTGGTCCAGCGCTTGCTTGTGGATCAGGTGCACGGCAAAGCCCAGCCCAACACCTACCGCAATTGAAAGCATGGCAATCAGCCATTTCACGGGCTGGTCGCGCAGTGCACCTGCAAACAGTTGAAGTTTCAGTGTAAATGCGGGCGCAAGGCGCATCTTCATCAACATGGTCAGCCGCCTTGCGACAGCACATGGTCGGCCAGGCTGAATTGCTGGCCCAGGTGTTTCGCTGCTTTGCTCGAGTGGGTCACCATCACCAGTGCACAGCCCTCAGCTTCACAGGCTTGCAGCAGCACCTGCAGCACCCGCTCGGCATTGTCTTCATCCAGGTTGCCGGTGGGTTCATCCGCCAGTATCAGGGGCGGGTTCAGCGCAAGCGCCCGGGCAATTGCAACACGTTGCTGTTCCCCGCCCGACATTTCGCGCGGAAAGCTGTTTTCCTTGTGCAGCATGCCCACCTGCTTCAGCAGCAACTGGCAGCGCCTTGTGTCGGGTTGAAGACCTGCCAGCAGGAAAGGCAACTCCACATTCTGCAGGGCATTCAGGTGGGGCATAAGGTAGTAGGCCTGGAAGACAAGGCCCACATGCCGCAGGCGGTGTTCAGCCACCTTGTCCTGGCCGAGTTGCGTGATGTCGGTGCCAGCCCACACCACGCGGCCATTGTCTGGCTGCTCAAGGCCAGCCATGACATGCAGCAGGGTGGATTTACCCGAACCGGACTCACCCACCACGGCCAGTGACTGGCCATTGTTCAATTGAAGGCTGACATTGGTGAAAAGGGTAACGCCGCCCAGTGTTTTTGACACCCCGGCCAGGGCCAGGGTTGCGTCGGTACTGCTGTGTTGATTCATGCAATCCTTATTCGGCCATTCCGCCTACCACGGTGCTGTAGCCTGCATCCACATAGGTGATTTCTGCCGTGATTCCACGTGCCAGGTCTGACAGCATGAAGGCAGCCGTGTTGCCCACATCTTCAATCGTGACATTGCGGCGCAGTGGCGCTGCCTCTTCAACAGCATGCAGTATCTTGCTGAAGCCCTTGATGCCTGCTGCTGCAAGAGTTTTAATCGGGCCAGCCGAAATTCCGTTGACACGAATACCCTTTGGCCCCAGCGATTCCGCCAGGTAGCGCACAGAAGCCTCCAGCGAGGCCTTGGCCAGGCCCATGGTGTTGTAGTTGGGAACCATGCGCACAGACCCCAGGTAGCTGAGTGTCAGCAGCGCGCCTTCACGGCCCTGCATCATGGGGTAAGCCGCCTTGGCCAGTGCAGGGAAGCTGTAGGCGGAAATGTCGTGCGCAATCCGGAATGCCTCGCGGGAAATACCATCCAGGAAGTCGCCTGCAATCGCTTCGCGTGGCGCAAAGCCGATCGCATGCACAAGGCCATCCAGGCCGTCCCAGTGCTTGGCCAGTTCAGTGAACAGGTTTTCAATCTGGGCATCTTCAGCCACATCCAGCGGGAACACCAGCTTCGAATCAAATTCGGCTGCCATTTCGGTGACCCGGTCAACAAAGCGCTCGGTCTGGTAGGTGAAGGCCAGTTCAGCACCTTGCGCATGGCAGGCCTTTGCAATGCCATAAGCAATTGATCGGTTGGACAGCAGGCCCGTGATCAGTATTTTTTTACCGGCGAGGAATCCCAATTGTATTGCTCCTGAGAATGGATGTTGAATGTTGTAGTACATCCATTATAGGCATTTCAGCAGGGCTGCGCGGGGCAAGTCGACCACCGGCCTGTCGCACGGCTTGGGTTGGCCCGCCCGGAATGTTTCATCGGGTGGCTTGCTGCCCCGAGGCCTTCCCAAGTCTGGGTTGTTGTCCAATTGCGGGTCCCGGGTTTGCGGATACTTGCTCAATTGGTGCGAGGTGCCCGAAAAACTGGCGCGCACACTCTTTCCAGGTGAACTGTCGTGCATGGCCTAGCGCGATATTGCGGTCAACC
>DASUDJ010000032.1:0-4549 GCA_036275635.1 Limnobacter sp.
CACGCAGGCTGCAGGCAGAGAAGGGCAGGTATGCAGTGGTGTCGAGCTGTGCAGGTGGTGGGCTGGGGGCGGCCATTCTGCTTGAAAACTTCAAGGTTTAGAAAATCCGGATCATTGCAGGTGATGAAACCAATCCGGAAATATTCGTTCCAACACATACATCAAAAATAAATACGGAGACACACTGATGGCGGCTGCACAGTACGACAAATTTGAAACCCTGCTGGACTGCCTGGACCACTGGGCAGCTGTTCAACCCAACAAGGTGTATTTCACCCAGCCTTTTTCTACCGAAAGAACTGTCGACTACACCTGGGCGCAGGTGGCTGACCAGGTCAGCCGAATGGCCGCTTACCTGCAGTCATTGAATCTGCCCCCGAAAACCCATATTGCCATTTTGGGAAAAAACAGTGCCCACTGGATCATGGCCGACCTGGCCATCTGGCGGGCAGGCCATGTGTCCATTCCGCTGTACCCCACGCTGAATGCGGAAACTGCTGAATACGTGCTGGACAACAGCGACGCGAAAATGATTTTCATCGGCAAGATGGATGAACTGTGGCGCGTGGTCGAGAAAGGCATTCCGGTCGACATGCCAACCATCACACTGCCTTTGGCCCCGGCGTTGAACCACGCCAAAAAGTGGGACGACATCATTGCCAGCACAGCACCCACAAAAAACCCGGTGAAGCGCAACAAGGATGAGCTGGCCACGATGCTGTACACGTCGGGCAGCACCGGCAAGCCCAAGGGCGTGATGATTTCTTTCAATGCCATGACCAGCATCATGAAAGGCACCTCGCAGGTGATGAGTTTCAACAACTCGGACCGCATGATTTCCTACTTGCCGCTGGCCCATGCAGCCGAACGCGCAGTGCTTGAAACCAGCTCCCTGTTCTATGGCTTCCAGGTGTATTTTTCATTCGGCCTTGAAAGTTTTGTGCAGGATCTTCAACGTGCCCGCCCAACCCTGTTCTTCTCGGTGCCCAGCCTGTGGACCAAGTTCTACAACGGCATCTGCGGAAAAATTCCACTGGGTGTGCAGAACATCATTTTCCGGATCCCAGTGCTTTCAGGTCTGTTCAAGAAATTCCTCCTGAAAAAACTCGGATTGTCTGAAGTGCGGATGGCACTCAGTGGTTCAGCCCCGCTGGCGCCTTCGCTGATGGCCTGGTACAGGCAGCTGGGCCTTGAACTGCTCGAGGGCTATGCCATGAGCGAGAACTTCGCCTACTCCCATTGCAGCCTGCCAGGCAAGGTGCGCGTGGGCTATGTCGGTTTTCCATACCCTGGCGTGGAATGCAAGATTTCGGAAGCCGGTGAAGTGCTGGTGAAAAGCCCCTGCAACATGATGGGCTACTACAAGAACCCCGAACTGACTGCACAGTCTTATACAGAGGACGGTTTCCTGAAAACCGGAGACATGGGTGAAATTGATGAGCAGGGGCGCCTGAAAATCACAGGCCGGTTGAAGGAACTGTTCAAGACCAGCAAGGGAAAATATGTTGCACCGGTTCCAATTGAGAACCGCCTGAACGGCCATGAACTGATTGAGGCCGTGTGTGTAACTGGTCCTTCATTCGAGCAGCCCTTTGCATTGGTGATGTTGCCGCTTGAGGAGCACAAAAAGCTGGAGGCTGAACCTGCGGAAGCAGCCCGGGTTGAAAATGAAATGACCGAGCTCCTGAACCAGGTGAACAGCCAGCTTGAGGCGCATGAAAAGCTGAGCTGCATCGTGGTGGTGAAGGATTTGTGGACCATGGAAAACGGTTTCCTGACACCAACCATGAAAATCAAGCGCAACGTGATTGAGCAGCACTACCTGCCAAAGGCCCAGGCCTGGGTTGCATTCAAAAAACCTGTTGTGATCGAAACCTGAGCAGTTTTCTGCAAATCACAAAAAAACCCCGGTGGAGCAATCCACACGGGGCAAGTACAGGAGATGATGAAAATGAGGCTTGCCGGTCAGTTCATCATGGATTGAACCTTGGCCTGCAGTTCAGGATCGGTCTGCATGGCCATTGCAATCTGGTTGTAGGTCTCCAGCTCCAGGCCAGATTGTTCAACCACTTCCAGCATCTTGTCTGAAGCTTCCTGTTGCAGCTTGGCTGCTTTCTCGGGTTCGTTGGCATTCTCCAGTTGCTTTGAGTAGTCAGTCCTTATTTCCTGGAGTGGCTTTTGCACTTCAGCAAATTTTTGCAGGTCCGCATTTTCAAAGTTGGCTGCTGCAGGCGTTACATGCTTGGTGGCATCGGAGCCTGCTGCCTTGGCCGGTGGGGACTCCTTCGAGGTTGTGGCGGCACCATCTGTCGACTGGGAGGACTGTTGAGGGTTCACATGCCTGGTTGCTTCCGAGCCGGCTGCTTTCGCGGGTGGTGACTCTTTCACTGATGAAGGACTGTTGGATGATTCAGAAGACTGCTGGGGTTTGGCATGCTTGGTGGGGTCACCCTCGGCAGGCGCTTTCTGCTGTGCAATTGCTGCGCCACTGAAGCCAAGGGATGAGGCGATCAGTACTGCGGTAAGTTTCTTTTTCATGAAAGGTACTCCTTGTTGTCATGTGGTGCCCAGACAGTTGCCAGTACCGTGCCAGCTCACATTTTTTAACAATAAGCTGCTGATTTGACTGTTAAAAACTGTGTCGGTGGTAAAAACCAGAACAGACAAAGCCGGTTCAAATGCCCCGTTTGATGTGCCACCATGACCCATGTGCCTGAATTTGCGTGGAGCAGCATGAGTACGTCAGCCACCATCCTGTTGGTTGAAGGGGAAGAAAACCTGAAGCAACAGGTCTGTGAGATGCTCAGGTCCGAAGGGCATTCAGTGAACAGTTGCAACAGCCTTGAAACAGCCCGCCAGACCCTTGCAGACGAGTTGCCGGAACTGCTGATCGTGGATCTTTGCCTGCCGGATGGCGATGGCATGGAATTGCTGAAACTGCTTCGGACCAGGGAGGCGCACACAGCTGTTGTGGTGATTTCCGCCCATGACAGCGTTCGGCAGGCTGTGAAAGCCCTGCAGGCCGGTGCTGATGATTTTCTGGCGAAGCCGCTTGACCTGGACCATGTGCTGCTGAGCGTTAACAGGGTGCTTTCCAACAGGGCCATTCGCAGTGAATTGCAGCAGTTTCGCCAATTGAACACGGATCATGGCTTTCATGGCCTGTATGGCAAAAGCACGGTCATGTCGAGGTTGTTTCAGCAGATACAACGGTTGGCCAAGGCACAAGGACCAGTGCTCATCCTCGGGGAAAGTGGCACCGGCAAGGAACTGGTGGCCCGCGCGGTGCATGCGGAAAGCCTGCGTGCTGCAGCACCCTTCCTTGCAGTGAATTGCGCTGGCATACCGGCTGAATTGCTGGAAAGCGAGTTTTTTGGCCATGCCAGCGGTTCATTCACCGGGGCCAAAACAAGCCGCAAGGGGCTTTTGCAGCAGGCGGATGGCGGCACCCTGCTTCTGGATGAAATTGGTGAAATGCCGCTGGTATTGCAGGCCAAGTTGTTGCGGGCCCTGCAGGACGGCTGGATTCGACCGGTGGGTGAAGACCAGGAAATCCAGGTGAATGTGCGAGTACTAGCTGCTACCCACCAGGACTTGCGCAAGGCGGTGGAGGAGGGGCGTTTTCGGGAAGACCTGTACTACAGGCTTGAAACATTTGCCCTGCACATTCCGCCCCTGCGTGACAGGGAGGATGACATCGACCTGCTGGCCCTGCGTTTCCTGAAAACATCCGCCAGTGCGCAGCAGAAAAAAGTGAAGGGGTTTTCACCGGATGCCATGAAAGCACTGCGCCGCTACAGCTTTCCCGGCAATGTCAGGGAACTGCAGAATGTGGTGGAGCGTGCAGTGGTGTTTACCAACACGGAATTGATCACACCGACCGATCTGCCGGAAAGGTTGCAGCCTGCAGTCCAGGATGCGGGGGAATCGGGTAGGGTGCAGCAGTTGGTCGAGGCCCTAGATGCACAGAACATGCATACGGGCATGCCCATGGAAATTCTTGAAGGCCCTGTCTGGCCCTCACTGGATGAAATGCAGAAGCGCTACGTGCAGATGATCCTGAGGGAAGTGGGGGGCAACAAGCGCAGGGCAGCAGCCCTGCTGGGCATTGGTCGACGTACCCTTTATCGCTGGCTGGACAAAAATGATGTGCAGGATGCGGAAGGGCATGCCCGGTGATTGAAGACCGGGCCCCTTGGCTTCAAGCCAGTGTGCCTGCCCTGAAGTCGTGAAGTGCCTGCCGGATTTCCTGCTCTGTGTTCATCACGAACGGGCCATACTGGGCAATCGGCTCATTCAGTGGCTGGCCTGCAATCAACAGGGCTTTTGCATCGCCTGACGCCTCAATTGCTACACCATCGCCTTCATTGCGCAAAATCGCCATGTTCTTGCTGCGAACAGTGGTGTTGCCGATCCGCACTTCACCCCTGTACACAAACACCACTGCATTGCGTGTTGGGGGCAAGGGCTGGCTGAACGCTGTGCCAGCAGGCAGGTGCAGGTCAAGGTACAGCGGCTCGGTGGCCTCCCGGCTGACCGCACCTTCAAT
>DASUDJ010000033.1:0-3088 GCA_036275635.1 Limnobacter sp.
TGGAAGCTGATTGGCAACCAGGTGGTGTTTCACCAGTGGATCATCAAGCCCGGCCTGAACAATCCGGCACCTGCACCCCTGAATGAAATTCTTGCACCCTCCGGCCTGAACGGTGATGCATGGGATGCCTACAGCGCAGAGCGCCAGCGCATCATCAACGCCATTCGCGGCAGTGATGGCGGTGAAGCAGTCAACAACGTCGTCATACTCACTGGCGATGTACACAGTGCCTGGGTGGCTGATATCACTGACAACCCCAACCTGCCCATCAGCCAGGCCGGAGGTTATAACCCGGTAAACGGGGATGGCAGCGTGGCCACTGAATTTGTGGTTACGTCGGTCACATCCCCTGGCCTTGAAGTACCCAATGAAATCATTCAGGCCATACGGCTGAGCAGTCCCCACATCAAGCATGTAAATGTGACCGAACGGGGCTACAGTGTCCTGAGGGTGACCGAGGCAAAAACCACCTGCGAATACTGGACAGTCAGCACCATCCTCGAGCGAGGCGGTACAGAGCGCCTGTCAGCCAGTTTCGACGTGGCAGACCAGGCCAACCGCATCACTCCGAAAGGCGTGTTCCCCGTGGATGTAGTCACTGGCCTGTTGGGCGTTTGAAGGTTTCTGGGGTAATATCCGGGCTGCTTGATTCACCTGCTGTACCAAACCGGACCTTTCCCCGTGCCCCTGTCCCGAATCCTGCCCGCCCCCCTGGTGGGCGTGCTGACTGTCAGCCTGATGAGCCTTTGCATCACCTTCTGGTTCATCATCATGTTGCCCTTCATCCTGCTGCGCCTGGTGCCGGTTTACAAGGTTCAGCGTGTTGCCTCCCACTGCTGCGTGAAAATTGCCACCTGGTGGGTGGGTTCCAACAAGCGGATTTACAGCTTGCTTCATGGCAGGCAAGGGCAAGTTGAAATACAAGGGGAATTCAAACCAGGCAGCAGCTACCTGGTGATCAGCAACCACAGTGCCTGGGCTGACATCGTGGTGCTGTTTGATGTGCTTCATGGCCACACGCCTTTTGGTCGATTCTTCCTGAAAAAGGAACTGATCTGGGTGCCCATCGTGGGCGTGGTGTGCTGGGCCATGGATTTTCCGTTCATGAAACGTCACAGCCGGGCAGCCATCGCACGCAATCCCGAACTGGCGAGCCAGGACCTGGAAACCACCCGCAAGGCCTGCCAGGTATACCGGGAAAGCCCGGTCACCGTGATCAATTTTCTGGAGGGCACCCGCTTCACGCCGGCAAAGAAGGCGAAAACAAGATCGCCCTATACTCACCTGCTTGGCCCCAAGTACGGTGGCCTGTCAGCCTCGCTGAATGCAATGGGCGAGCAGTTTGAGGGCTTGGTGAATGTGACCATTGCCTATCAGCCTGTCCCAGGCAACATCACCTGGTCCTGGCTTTGCGGCATGCAGGCAGGCATGCAGGTGCATGTGGAAATTCTGCCGATTCCCACCGACATGATCGCCGGCGACTTCCGCACGGACCTTGAATTCAAGAACCGGTTCAAAAACTGGGTTGGCGAAATCTGGACCCGGAATGATCAACGCCTGGCCCGCATGAAGGAGCGTGCAGCGGCGACCGCCCACCCCGGCCCGTGAGGTATTTGCTACACTTGCGCAATTCATTGGATGATGCGGGTTCGTCAATTGCTTGAACGTGGGCTACAACACATGCTGATTGCGCTGGCCGTGCTGCTTGCGCAGTGGGCTGGTGTCGCCCACAGCATTGAGCACCGCGAGCAGTTGCATGCGGAATCCACAGCCCATTCTCCAGCCAGCAGCGACCTGCTCCACTCCTGCTTGCTGTTTGACGGACTCACCACCGCCAGCAGTGCAGTAAGTCACCCCCCGCAACAGGCACAGGCCCCAAGGCAATGCAGCCTTCAGGTCTCTGCATTCGAAGAATCGCCTCCCCGCAACTCCCTCTTCGCACAGCGCGTGCGCGTGCGGGATCCACCCTTGTTTTCCTGATTTTCGTCTACATCCCCTTGTTTGATTAACTACTGCCAGCCTGGCCGGTGCTCAAGTCACAGGCCAGGCTCGGTATGTCTGTATTTCAGGAAATCATGAAACCAAATCAGTTCAAGCGCCATGCTGTAGCCCTGGCTTGCGCTATCCTTGCCACTCCTGCACTTGCGCAGGTTACGGTCCTTGAGTCGGTTATTGTCACAGGCTCGGGTATTGAGGCCGATTCAATTACAAAACCCTTCTCCATCATTTCAGCCGACGAACTGAATGCGTCCGGTGCGAGTACCCTGGGGGAGGCTTTGAGATACCAGCCAGGTATCTCAGCCACCGGCTTCGGACCGAACTCCAGCCGGCCTATCGTGCGCGGGCAGGATTCAGACCGAATCAAGATCCTTCGCAACTCGGCTCCATTGGTGGATGCCTCGGCGCTCAGCTTTGATCACGCCCTTCCAGTCGATCCTTTTTCGCTTCACCAGGTGGAAATCCTTCGTGGCCCTGCTGCGCTGGCCTATGGTGGAAATGCAGTGGGTGGCGTGGTGAACCTGGTAGACCAGCGTATAGCCCGCAGCCCGATCCAGGGCTTTCAAGCGGAAACCAGCCTCCTGAGCGGCGGTGCGGCTGACCAGACCGCAGCTGGTTTCAAGCTGGGGGCCGGCCTGGGTTCCGGCTTCAGCATTCACCTTGATGGTTTCCGCAGAACGGCCCGCGACCTGAAAACCCCCTCTTTCACCGATCCGGATGGCTTCACCGGCGACCGGGTGCGCAATTCCGCAGCAAAGGCAGATGGTGCATCCATCGGCCTCTCAAAACAGACCGGCAGTGGTTACGTGGGCTTCTCGGCAGAACAGTATGACAACCTGTATGGCGTGCCCAAGAAACTTGATGTTCAAATCGGCATGGAAAACCAGCGATACGCCCTGGAAGGGGAACAGAACATCTCTGGCGGTTTGCTGACCCAGGTGAAGTACCGCATGAGCAAAACCGATTACCAGCACCAGGAATTCGAAGAAGGCCTGCCAGCCACCCAATTCCTGAATGATGGAACAGACGGCCGCATCGAGCTCACTTTCCGGCCGTTTTCAATGGCTGGTCTACAGGTTTCAACCAAGGC
>DASUDJ010000034.1:0-5062 GCA_036275635.1 Limnobacter sp.
AATACAGTTGAATGGCCTTTTCCTCGGCGCGGTAGGCGAACAGGTCAGTGGTTTTGCTCAGCACCTCATCCAGAAGGAAGCGCTGTGAGCTCAACTCCAGCCTGTTGGCCTCTACCCGGGATATGTCCAGGATGTCATTCAGCACGTGCAGCAACACATCTGCGGCCGAGCCGATCTTGCTGAGGTAGTCGCGCTGCCTGGCTTGCAGGTCTGTGTCCTCAAGCAGTTGCAGCAGACCCATGATGGCGTTCATCGGTGTGCGTATTTCATGGCTCATATTCGCAAGGAATGCACCCTTGGCCTTGCTCGCTGCCTCGGCCTGCTGGGTTCTTTCGACCAACTCGGTGTTTGCCTTCTCAAGCTCGCGCTGCTGGGCCTTGAAATCGGTGATGTTGGTCGAAATAGAAAAGAAACCCTCGACTTTTCCGTACAGCACATCCGGTACCAGGTGGACCAGCAGGTCGGCATATCCACCCGATGGCAGGGGCTTTCTCCGTTCGAACCGTTGCCTTTCGCCACGAAGCACACCCGTCACATAATCCTGGTCGTGTTCGAACAGCTCATCACCCAGCAGTTTTCGCATGTGCTGGCCGCGCATCCTGTCAGCTGCAATGCCAGTCCATTTTTCATGATTGCGGTTGGCGAAATGGCATCTGAGGTCTGTGCTCCAATAGGAGACCAGGCCCGGAAGGCATTCCGACAGTGTGCGCAGAAAGTGCTCACGCTCAATCAGGGTTGCTTCATTGCGCTTTCGTTCGGTGATGTCCTGGATCTGTGAAATGAAATAGGTGACCCGACCCTTGTCATCGCGAACTGCGGACACGGACAGGTGAGCCCACACCACGTGGCCTTCCTTGTGGATGTATCTTTTTTCCAGCTGATAGCTTTGCCGCGTGCCCTTCAGGACCTCCCGAACCAGGTGAACATGCTGGCGTGTGTCCTGTGGATGGGTGATTGCGTCGAAGGTAAAGCCCAGAAGCTCCCTTTCGCTGTAACCGAGAATATCAGACAGGGCCTTGTTGACCTGCAGGAATTTGCCCTTGTAATCCAGCATGGCCATACCAATTGCTGCCCATTCGAAAGAGGAGCGAAACCGGTCTTCAGCCTCCCGCAACGCATCTTCGAACTGGCGTTGAACCGTGATGTCCACATTGACGCCAATCATCCGGAATGGTACGCCCTCTGCATTGCGGTAGGTTTTTGCCCTGGCCTGTATATGCCGAGTCCTGCCATCATTGGCACGTCGAATGCTGAACTGGAAATGCAGTGTTTCGCCATGGCTTTGAGCCTCTGCAAGTACATGAGCCAACTTGCCTGCATCATTGGGCAGCACATGCTTCAACCATTCACTGCAGGGAATTGACTTTGGCCCCTCGAGTACACCGTATATGCGGCACATCGCGCTGTCCCACTGCACCAGTTGGGTGTCAAGGCCATATTCCCAGACCCCGATACCGGCGCTTTCCGTGGCCAGTTTAAACCGTTCATCATTCAATTGTTGCAGCGTAAGCGCCCGTGCTGCCTCCAGTTCCTGTCGGCTTTGCCGCCTCAGAAACTGCCGCAGGCTGAATACAGCAAATGCGCATAGAATCAGGTAGCCCAGCAATGCCAGATAAACACCTTCCCTCCATTGCTCTTTTTGAGGTCCCGTATCGGCCCAACTTACGAGGTAAATCGGCAAGGCGGAATTCAACGGGTCGGTGGTCGACAGGCGCAGGCTGCCAAAATGGCTGTCATGAAACGGACTGTATGCGGGCAAACTTGCCGCCAACTGTCCCGGCTCCAGTTCCGCCTGGTCGTAATAGGTCAATGTTTTGCCCACCATTTCCGGCACTTCCGGTGTCATCAGCATCAACATGCCGTCTTCGAACACCAGGCCGCTGCGCATGTTGGAAGCAATGCGCAGGGCGGCGATCCTCTTTGCAATATAGTCAGCACTGAAACGACCCTGGATCCAGCCGAGGACCTTGCTGTTGCTGCTTTCGACCTGATAGTTCACGACCAGTACCAGTTTCCTGTCAGGGCTGAAAGACTGTGAAAATGAAAGTAACCGGGGGTTGTGCGCAGATCGCGGGGGGCTGGGGAAAATTGCCTGCGTGTTGATCAGTTCATTATCCTGGCCAGTCTGTGCGACCACGTCTCCGTTCGGGTTGCGTGCCACGATGGTTTCCATGGCAGGCAATGCACTTTTGAGAAGCTCGAGCCTGTTCTGTATGAGGTATATGTTGTTCTCCCCAATCCGGTCTGAAAGCTGAAAGGTGGCCTCATTGAACGAGCGGATTGTTGCATTGAATTCATCTTGCAGAATGTCATGCATCAGGCGTAGCTGGGTCTGGTTGTCTTCCCTGGCTGTCTTGTCAATTTGCCGAAGATCAAGCAGTGCATACGCAAGCAGTGCGAAACCCAGCAAGAGGAGGGTGCCGCCCAGAACTACCCAGTGATAACGGCTTTTGGTCTTGATCACCCGAGAAGGCCTGTGTAGAGAGTCTAAAAATGCAATTTGAACTGGCTGAACTGCCCATGCACATTCTCGTACGGGTGTAATGGCTTCAATTGATTGATTAAGAGGGACTTTTTACAGTTTCTCCGGATCCTGTTTCAGTTGCCCCAATATGCATGTTCGGCGTAACAGTGTTTCAGGAAATCTATCCAGAGCCGCACCCGCAAGGGCAGGTGCCTGCGCTGCGGAAATACAGCGTAAATGGCATTCGGTGGTGCCATGAATTCATCGAGGACAGTCACCAGTCTCCCGGCTTCCAGGTGCTGTTGAACTTCCCATTTGCTGCGCCAGGCCAGCCCGCCATCATCCAGCACCCAGTCCAGGATTGCAGAGCCGTCATTGCAGCTCAGGTTGCCCCGAACCCGGATCTGCAGGGGTTCGCCATTCTGACTGAATAGCCAGCCACCTGGCGCACCCGAACTGGCCAGGTTCAGGCAATTGAACCTGTGCAGGTCCTGTGGCTTTTGCGGTGTGCCATGTCTCTCCAGGTAAGCGGGTGTCGCCACCACCACACGCTGGTTGTCTGCCAGCTTTACCCCCACCAGGCTGGAATCCGCCAGGACACCAATCCGCACCGCACAGTCAATATTCTCGTTCAGAAGGTCCACGACCCGATCTGAAAGATCAAGCGACACGCTGACTTCCGGATGTCTCCTCACAAAATCCTGGACGAGGGGAGCCACATGCTGCCTACCAAAACCGCCTGGTGCTGAAATACGCAGATGCCCGCTGGCCTTGATGCCCCCCAGGCTGACACTGGCCTCAGCGTTGGAAAGGTCATTCAGTATTCGCTGGCAGTCCTCTACAAAAGCAACGCCTTCATGGGTCAGGCTGAGGGTGCGAGTGGTGCGCACCAGCAGTTTCACGCCCAGTCTTTCCTCAAGCGCATCCAGCCGACGGCTGATCACTGCCGGGGCCACTCCTTCATCCCGTGCTGCAGCAGACAGGCTGCCCTTGCTGGCCACTGAAACGAATGTGGTGATCTGTTTGAAATGGTCCATATTTTTGCTAAAAAGGTAAAAATAGTGCACTGTCGAAGGCACATTACCTGAAAATCGCCAAGTAAACCACCCAGGATTGCAGACGGGTATTCCCTCTCGAGAGGGAAGTAAAAGCCGCATTTTTGCGTGCGAAGCCCAAGCGTGTCACCTTAAGAAAAAAAATCACTGTCACTCCTTGTGTTGAACCCAAGCAAAGGATGTTGAAATGACTGGTTTTCAATCGACCTGTACGTTACAGCCGTCGATATCGTCGGTTGAACACTTGCAGTACCTGCCCGCTGAAGACAAAGTTTCCATC
The DNA here is from genome assembly GCA_036275635.1 of Limnobacter sp. Classification (GTDB taxonomy): domain Bacteria; phylum Pseudomonadota; class Gammaproteobacteria; order Burkholderiales; family Burkholderiaceae_B; genus Limnobacter. The sequence continues at coordinate 3,800 of DASUDJ010000034.1, forward strand.
AGCAGCATTCGGGCCAACGTGGTGCGGAAGTCGGATTACAAGGCTCTGGGCAGTGGACAACTCGTAAAAACCGGGTGGATGACGAAGTGGCGTACCCGAATTGAAGGCAATGTGGCTGACGCCCGCTATCGTCGGGCTGCCTATGAAGCGACGCAAAGGAACTCGGCTGCTGTATTGTCAGAGGAGTATCGGGCACATCTAACCGGCCAGCCTGTTGATGTTTCAGAAAGCCAGGTGGTGAAAAATCGCGTGTATCGCCAGGACAATCTGCGGTTCAATCCCCAGTTCTCCAAGCCTGAATATGGCTTGAACCGGAGAGACACCTGGGCGGTCAGGTTTTCCCGCTGGGCGCATCATGCAAATGGTGTGACTGAATTGGGAGCTGCACCCACTGGCATGCTGCTGAAAATTTCCAAAATACTTTTTACCCCCAATCGTGACGACAAGGCGCTGGGCAGCCAGTTGCGGGCGTTTGCTGCACTTGGTGCAGTGGCCGCACTGGTTTCGCAGTTTTCCGCTGCAGTGTTCGCAACAGGCGGCGCAAGGGCGGTGAAGGAAACTGCGGTGATATTTGCTGCAGAGTTGAGGGCGATTTTCTTCAGTTTCAGCGCGGTTTCCGCCATTTCCGCCCTGTGCTCTCTTACTTTTGGCACAGCCAGCGTGTTGACTGCTTCCAGGGCGAAACTGAGCAATGCACTGACAACCCTGGTCCAGGCTGGGAAGGACAAACACATACACCGCATTCATCTCCTCCTTGATGATGTCAAGGGCAAACCGGGCGCAATCACCTTGCTGGCCAAGGCCATGCGGAAGAAGATTGGGCCGGAATACCTGGCTGATGACAGGAGTCCAATTCTGCTTCAGCGCTTGCTGGAGGCTGTTCAGTCACCTGCCAATGCGGAAACAGCGAAAGCGAAGATCAAGGAAATCATTGGCTCCTATCTCACCGAGAAAGCAGCCGATGGAAGCACCCCGGGTGAATTTCTTGATCTTGAAACTGACAAAGGAGAGTTGCTGAAAAGGGAAAATCATTTTCTTGTATTGACCAACCTGGTAGAGCATGCAGCGATTGATGCGCCTGCAAGCCCCAGGTTCAAGGACCTTCGTCACCGTATTGAAGCTGGGGCTGGCCACGCGCGCTCAGCCACACTCAAGGGCTCTTCCAGCATGTTGAACGCCTTGGGTTTCGAGCGCGCAGGCAGGTCGGCGGCCTACCTGGGTACCGACGACTATATCAAGCAACGAGACAGGGACAAGAGCAAT
>DASUDJ010000035.1:0-4746 GCA_036275635.1 Limnobacter sp.
AATGCGCACGGCGGGGGATGCCTGCAGAGCTGGCCCTGGTGCCGTTTGTGGAAAGTCAGTTCAACCCCTTGGCCCGCTCACCGGCCTCTGCAGTAGGCCTGTGGCAGTTCATACCCAGCACCGGGCGACAGTTTGATCTGAAGCAGAACAGGTGGATGGACGAACGGCGCGACCTGCGCGCATCAACCCGGGCTGCGCTGGATTACCTCACCTACCTGTACAGGATGCATGGTGACTGGCATCTTGCACTGGCTTCATACAATTGGGGGGAAGGCTCAGTGCTCAGAGCCATCCGCAAGGCACAGGATGCGGGTCTTCAGCCAAAACTGGAGAATCTTTCTCTGCCAGCGGAAACCCGCCAGTATGTTCCCAAACTCCAAGCCCTGAAAAACCTGATACAGAATCCCGAGAAGTATGGAATTGAACTGCCACACCTGCCGAACAAGCCGTTTTTTGCAGAAATTAGGCATTCAGGAAATGTCGATCTGCGGGAAATTGCGCGCCTGGCCGATGTTGAACTGGAATTGATCCGCAAGCTGAACCCCGCCCTGAATCAACCCATCCTGTATGCTGACCAAAGTGACACGCTGCTGGTGCCTGTAGAGCACTTTGCAAGAATCCAGGCAAGCCTTGAGCAATACAAGCCTCGGGAAATCTACAGAAGCTACATCGTGAGAAAGGGCGACAGCCTGGCGAAAATTGCCCTGCGTTTCAATGTGATGGTGAAGGAACTGCAGCGCCTGAACGGGCTGGGCAAGAAAAAGAAAATCAGGCCCGGCATGGAAATCCTGATTCCAAGCCTGGGTTCATCACGACAGTGGTCCGATTAGGCAACAGGCCGTACCCCACATCATCAGGGCAGCGGTGAAACCCGAAGGATGACCCATGCTGGCAAAGGCGAGCCGCACGCAGGTTTCAAAGCACCGGTGCCGCATCAATCAGCTGGCGTGTATAGGCATGCTGCGGATTGGCAAACAACTGCTCTGCTGAGCCCCGTTCCACCACGTCGCCGTGCCTGAGCACCACCACTTCATCCGCAAGGTATTGCACCACGGCCAAGTTGTGGGTGATGAACAGCATGGCCACGCCGGTTTCCGTTTGCAGGCGCTTCAGCAGGTTCAATATTTGTGCCTGCACAGACACATCCAGTGCGGAAGTGGGTTCATCACAGATCAAAATTTTTGGTTCCGACACCAAAGCGCGTGCAATCGCAATCCTCTGGCGCTGGCCACCTGAAAACTCATGAGGAAACCGGGTCAATGCCTCCTGCGGCATGCTGACCTGCTCAATTACCCTGGAAACCCGTGCCATGCGCCCTTGTGCATCCAGGTCTGGGCGCAGGCCGAGCAAGGGTTCTTCAAGAATTTCAGCCACGCGGTGCCTGGGGTTCAATGAAGCAAATGGATCCTGGAAAACGAACTGGACTTTGGAGCGCCAACCCTCAGGCCCACGCTCGGGCAGCAATCGCAGGGAACGACCATCCATCAATACATCGCCATCAATTCTTGCATGGCCAGGTAACAAACCCAGCAATGCACGGGCAGCAGTTGTTTTTCCGGAACCTGATTCACCCACCAAGGCCACAGTCCGGCCCGGCAAAAGAGTCATGTCCAGCTTGTTCAGCACCGGTCTGAAACGCTTGCTGAACAGGCCTGTTTTTTCCGGATAGGCCACAGAGAGGGACACGGTTTGCAGGGCGCCCTTGCTTCCATTGTGGGCTGAACCGGGCTCCGCCTGGCCGGTTTCGGGTGCTGTCGCGGTGTCATGAATTGAAAGTTGGTCATGATAAATGCAGCGCACCTGGTGGGTCGCGCCTGCCTCATTCGGCCCCGCCTCATTCCGAGCTACCACCAGCAGGCTCGGGGTTTCCTGCCTGCAGATTTCCTGCGCATGCATGCACCGTGCAGCAAAACGGCAGCCCGGTTGTGGATCCACCAAGGAAGGAACCCTACCTTCCAGTGCATACAGGGGCTGCCCCCTCTGCGCCTGGCTGGGTAGTGACTTCAACAGCGCATGGGCATAGGGGTGCCTGGGGTTTGCGAAGAAATCGGCAGTGCTGGCCTTCTCAACCAGTTGGCCAGCATACATCAGGCCCACCGTGTCAGCCATTTGCTTCACGATTGCAAGGTCGTGGGTGATCAGCAGCATGGCCATGCCCTGTTCCTGCTGCAGGCTTTTCAGAAGGTCCAGTACCTGCGCCTGGATGGATACGTCCAGCGCAGTGGTGGGTTCGTCCGCAATCAGCAGATCTGGTTTTACGCTGAGTGCCATTGCAATCATCACCCGCTGCTTTTGCCCGCCCGACATTTCGAACGGAAACTGCTGCAGGCGTTTTTTGGGTTCAGGAATGCCCACCTTGGCCAGCCATTCCTCTGCCTGCAGCAGGGCTTCAGCCTTGCTGGCTCCAGTGTGCAGGCAGATGATCTCGGTCAGTTGATCGCCAACTGTCATCACCGGGTTCAGGCTGGTACCGGGTTCCTGAAAAATCATCGAGATGCGCTTGCCGCGCAAACCGCGCATGGCGGTCTCGCTGATGCGAAGCACGTCAGTGGCCTGTGCCTTCATGCCCGCTGATTCGCTCAGCTTCACCTTTCCCGCAATAATCGCACCACTGTCAGGCAGGAGGCGGGCAATGCTGAGTGCGGTCATCGACTTGCCGCAACCCGATTCCCCCACCAGCGCAAAAGTCTGCCCTTTCTCGATTGCGATCGACAAGTCATCCAGTGCATGTACCCAACCAGCCTCACTGGCCAGGCGCGTGCTCAAACCCTGTACATTAAGCAGGCTCATGGCTTACACCCTCACCAAGGATTGTTTCAATTGCCGCGCACGGGGATCGAATGCATCCCGCACTGCATCTGCAAACAGGTTGGCCGACAGGACCAGCAACAGCATGAATGCAAATGCAGCAGTCAGGCTCCACCACACAATGGGTTCGCGGCTCAACTCAAGCCGCGCAGCATTGATCATGGTGCCGTAGCTGAATGTGCTGGGGTCAACACCCACGCCCACATAACTCAGCACTGCTTCAGCCAGTACCAGGCCGGAAAAGTCCATCACCATGGCAATCAGGATCAGGTGCATCAAATTGGGCATCAGGTGGCTGAACAGGATTTTCATGCTGGGTACACCGCTTGCGCGGGCTGCAAGAATGTAGTCCTGCTCCCGCATTTTCAGTACTTCGCCACGGATCAGGCGGGCAAGGCCGGTCCAGCTGGTCAGTCCAAGGATTGCACACAGAAAGAAGAGGCGCAGGTCGGCCTTTTCAACCGAGGAGGCAAACATCTCGGGATTTGCATCCAATGCCACCTGCAGCATCAGCACGGTGGCAGCAATCAGCAGCACGGAAGGAATGGAATTCAAAGTGGTGTAGATGTATTGAATGACATCATCCACCCAGCCACGGAAATAGCCAGCTGCAAGGCCCAGTGCAATACCCACCGGCAAGGTGAGCAAAGTGGTCAGCAGGCCGATCAGCATGGCAGTGCGCAGGCTTTTCAGGGCAATGTAAAACACATCCACACCCACCTTGTCGGTGCCCAGCACATGGTAGGCCTGTGCCCATTGCCACACCACGCCGCCTGCAATACACAGCGTGAACAGCGTCCAGATGGCTGCATGGTAGGAACCGCTGCCACTGAATACGGAAATGCTGTTCTGCTGGTCAGCGCGGGCAGAGGCACGGCGAACCATCCAAAGGCCACTCAGGAAAAACGCCCACAACACAGCACCGGCCAAGGCACCCTGGTAAGCTCTTTGGGCAAGGTCTTTGCCTTTGTCAGCTTCATCTCTCAAGTGGGTGCCACCATAGCGCAGGCGTGGATAATCCCGCACCGGCTTGCCATTCACTTCCATGCTTTCCTTGCTCAGGGCACGCGTGGCCAGCGGCGCTGAGTAGGATTTCTCACGCTGGTAAGCCAGGGGGCCCAGCGTTAAATCAAGCACTGAAATGATGGGCGTGGAATACTTGCTTTGCTGCTCGGAATTCAGGCGAAGGTGAATGCTGTCCAGCAGGGTGATGAACACTGCAAGAAGCAGGATGACAAGGCTTGCAGAAGCGATCTTCGATTGAAATACCAGCACCCACGAAGCGCGGGAAAGCGGGCTTTTCAGTACATTGCGCACATAGGCCAGCACGCCGAACACCAGCAGCCAGATCAGTGCATCAGTCAACAACAGGGTTGGGGTCATGTGGCCTTTGCTCCTTCAGGCCAGGCGAACCCGGGGGTCCGCAATTGTGTAGGCCACGTCTGTCAAAATCAAACCCACCAGGTAAAGGGCCGAGCCGATGAATACCATGGCCCGCACCACGCCAAAATCCTGCGACTGGATGGCTTCAATCGTGTAACTGCCCAGGCCAGGAATGCCAAAGAAGGATTCGGAAATCAGCGAGCCCATGAACAGCAGGGGAATGACGGTGACCGAACCGGTCAATATGGGAATCAGCCCGTTGCGCAGCACATGCCGACCCAGAACCTGCACTTCCGACAGGCCTTTTGCACGCGCCGTGCGCACATAGTCCTTGTTGATTTCTTCCAGGAAAATGGTGCGGTACCATCGGGTGCCGCCACCCAGGCCGCTGACCACGCCAATGATCACCGGCAGAATCAGAAAGCGCCAGGCATCTGCGCCTGCGTCATAGCCCGAGATGGGCACCAGCGCCAGGGTTTTCGAGAACAGGTACTGCCCGCCGATGATGTAGAACAGGCCGGAGATCGACATCATCGCCACGCACAGCACCACGCC